>JANMWU010000400.1:0-2363 GCA_031380785.1 Gemmatimonadaceae bacterium | reverse complement strand
GCCGGCGCGATCCGGCGGAAGGCGCCGCATATCTTCGCCGGAAACGTCCGCCGCGGCGCTGCGCGGCGTCGCGCCGCAGCCGAGCGCGCCGACAGACAAGGCCACCATGCGCAGTATTCTGCAGGTGTGTATAAATCGTCGATGCATGCATCGAAGATAGTGACCTACCATGTTCACGCCCGAAGCCGTAACCTGCCTGTGCATGCGCAGTGGGCCGTGACAACGCCACCACCGAGGACGCCGATGGGCCGTGCAGGGCTGCTGGGACTCGCGCTGTCAGCAATCACCGTGGTTGCGGCAGGGTGTGCGCGACAGCCGGCCTTGGCAGATCCCCAACTCGTCGGGCAATGGATGCGAACATCACTGGCGCTGGTGCGCGCCGAGCGACTGGGTCCGCCGGTCGCGTCGCGCATCTCGGCCTACGGCGCGCTGGCGTTGTACGAAGGCTACGCCGCCGATCCGCGCTCCGCACTGCGATCGTTGTCGGGACAGCTGAACGGGCTGCAGGCGATCACTGCCGCGTCCGATCCGGCATTCATCGACGGCGCGACGGTGGCGGCGGAAGCTGAGCGCATCGTGCTCGATTCACTGTTTCGCGACGGCACGCCGGCCAGTCGGCGACGCGTCGATTCGCTGGCAAGGGCGCAAGTGGCAGCACGTAAAGTGGCTGGCGTCAGCGACGTGGCGAGTGCTGCATCCGTTGCTCATGCGCGCCTCCTGGCGCGCGAAATTCTTACGTGGGCCGCGTCCGACAGTTTCTACGCAACCCGCGGTCGACCGTGGGCGCCGAGCGGCAAGCGCGAAGAATGGATCAACACCAGCGATGTCTCGCAGTTCATTCCTCAGACGATGTCAGGCCAGTCTGATCTCGTGCTGCTGAACAATCCGAACATGCACGAGGATGTCGAACGCGCGACGAATAAGGGCACCTTCACCAATCGCCCGAAGGCCGAGGGCCCAACGACGCTCCCCTCGTTCAATCCGACCAGGCCGACGGAGCCCTTCTGGGGACTGCTGCGACCGTTCGTTCTCGCGAGTGGTGATGAATGTTCGCCGCCGGCTCCGCCGCCGTATTCAGAACAGCGCGACTCGCCGTTCTACGCCATGGGGAAGCAATTCTTCGACACCGTGAAAGCGATCACGCCGGCGCAGAAGCAGATCGCGCTCTTCTGGGCGGACAATCCGGTCGCGACGGGCACGCCGGGATTTCACTGGATCAGCGTCGTGAACCTGATGGTGGCGCGTCGAAGCCTTTCTGCCGACGCCGCAGTCGAGCTTTACGCACTCACTAGCATCGCAATCGCGGACGCCTTCATCGGCTGTTGGCACGAGAAGTACCGGTCGAACGTGGTGCGCCCGGTGACGTGGGTGCGCCGAACGCTCGACTCCACCTTCCAGACCGTGATTCCCTCGCCGCCGTTTCCTGAATATCCGTCAGGACATTCGGTGCAGTCCGCCGCCGCGGTGCAGGTGCTGATTTCAATCCTCGGTGATTCTGTTGCGTACATCGACTCGACGCAGGTCGACATCGGTCAGCCGCCGCGGCAGTTCGCATCATTCTCCGCCGCCCGCACCGAAGTCGCGATGTCGCGCGTGTACGCCGGCGTGCACTATTTCCCGGCGGTGGTCGATGGATTGACACAGGGCACCTGCATCGGGCGACGGGTGAGAAGTCTCTCGACGCGGCGCGCGCCGTGACGCGACAGCGGAATTGCGGACGAACGCTGCTGCCTGTCGCGCTTTTCGCCGCCATCGGATGCAGCACGACACCAGCAGTTGACACCACGTGGCATCAGGAAGCCGGCTATCGCTGGCGCGCCCTCACGGTGGCTTCTCGCGGACGCGATGGCTTCACCATGCTCACGGCGTCGTCCACCGGCCTGACACATCGAAACGACATTGACATCGATCACGGTCTCGCCAATCGTGGATTGCTCGATGGCGCCGGCGTGGCACTTGGTGACGTGGACGGCGACGGCAGGCCTGATGTCGTGCTCGCGTCGGAAGAGCACCCGGCCGCGCTGTATCACAACGATGGTGATTTTCATTTCAGTGATGTCACGGCCGCGAGCGGGCTCAATTTCACAGGCCTTGCGACAACCAGCGTGGTGCTGGCCGACGTCGACGGCGATCACGACCTCGATCTGATCGCCGGCACATTCGGTGGACCGGTGGCGCTGTTCCTGAACGATGGTAAAGGCCACTTCAGCAACGCCACCGCGGGCAGCGGTCTCACGGGCGGATACAACGCCACCACCATGACGCTGGCGGATGTGGACGGCAACGGTACCCTCGATCTCTACGTCGCAACGTACAAGACGAAGAACGCGCTCGATCGGTACACGCCGCAGCAGCGCGCGTTC
>JANMWU010000858.1:0-2773 GCA_031380785.1 Gemmatimonadaceae bacterium | reverse complement strand
AACTCCTGCCATTGTATGCTGCCACTCAAACGCAGCGCGTTGTCACGGGTCCAGTGTTCACCTTCAAGCCGGATGCGCGACTGCGCCTTGGCCGTGCGCAGTGCCGATGCGGTCAGGGTCGATGGTCTGGTTTTCAATACGGCGGCTGGTTCCCACACGGCAAACACCGTTGCGCCATACTGCAGTCCCGTTTCCGGTGCCGACGCGATGGCGGGCAGTGGTTGAATGCGACGGCGTCCAATCGAATCGCGACTGCTGGTTGTGTCGGAGCGCTGTGCGGCGAGCGGTGAGCTGACGATCGTCATTCCGCACACAACACCTGCCAGCGCAAGCAGCCGCGCGTACGCGCCGGGCGTCTGATGATTGCGCATCAGCGCCGCCGCCCAAAGCCAGGAAGACCAGCGCGGCGCATGACCAGCGCCGGAACCACAATGATCCGGTTCGTGTTCAGGCCGAGCGTGGAGCGATCGTAGTACACACCGATCTCCGGGCCAATGCTGCTGTTGCGATCACCGAACAGATGGCCGATGCTGAATCCGACCACGGGATCGTCGTGCGGCGCTTCGGGCGAGAGTGGCAGCACCTGAATGGCGCGCACCGCGCCATACCACTGACCAGCCGCCGTCCACTTTCCCGACGTGATCAGCGTGGCTTCGAATGCCGCATGTTCGCCGAGGTTGATGACGCCACCGCCGAGCATCAGCGCCGTGTGCCGCCGGTTCTCAGCAACCCCCAATGAGTCGATCGTGCCGAGCTGTCGTTTCCACGTCACCATGAAACCACTCCATGTCGCAACGCGAAATCCGACATCGGTGCGATCGTCGATGCCGAAGCGGATGTCGGTGTCTACTGACGGTCGCCGCGTCGGTGTCGTGCCGGACCCATTTTTGATTGTCCCCGGCACCACGTTCATGCTGTTGGTGACGGTCCGTTCGCCGACCGGCGTGGTCTCGGCCCCCATGCCGACGGTGTACGAGATGCAGCCGGTGAGGAGCGCGACTGCCGCGCCAGCGAGACAGGTCAGTCGAAGGAGTCGGATGTGCATCACGGGGAGCCTTTGCTGAGGTGAGTGGGTGAACCTCCCTCAGTGTGGGCTTTCGGCTCCCGGCCCGGCATACGCCAAGTGACGTAGAAGCGCGGGGAATTCGACGCAGGATCGGCCCGCGGCCAGCGCCCGTTGCTACAAAACGCCCTCGACTGACGCCGGCAACAGCCGCTATTCGCTCGCGGTGTCAGTCACCAAAGTTGCAGTTTGCCGCACGGCGGCGCCGACCGGGAACCGCTTGTTCAATTCCCGCCGCAGCAGCCATACACTCAGCCCCATCTGCAGCGTGATCGTGATCACGCCAAGCCACCACACCTGCTGCATGGTGAATCCGGGCTGCCGCGACAGCCAGAGCGCAGGCAACGCGAATGTTGCGAGACGAGTCACACCGCTGATCAGCGACGGGATGGTGTTACCGAGCGCCTGAAACATGCCTGAACAGGTGAAGATCAATCCCTGCGCAATGAAGTTGAACGCGACGATGTGGAGGAACGCCGATCCTATCTCGATCACCGCCGGTTCCTTCGTGAACAGTGCGAGCATGCGATCGGACTGCGTCTGCGACACGATGGTCGCCAGGAGCATCACGCCACTGCCGATCAACGCCGCTGCCTTGAATGTGTCACGCACCCGCTGACCATTGCCGGCACCGACGTTTTGACCGGCGACTGGTGACGCGGCGAATGCGACCGCCATCGCGGGCAGGAAAATCGATTGCATCACGCGTGCACCGAGCCCGTACCCCGCCTGCGCCGCCGCGCCAAAGGGCCGGATCATGAAGTACATCAAACCGGTCAGCACGAACAGCAGCAGAAATTCCGCGCCGGACGGCAATCCGATCCTGAGCAGTCGAAGAATCGGCGCGCGCTGCGGCGCCATCAGCGAAACGTCCAGACGCGCGTAACGATCGCCCGACAGGAAATACACCCAGCCGGCCACCACGCCCGCGAAAATGCTGATCGCCGAAGCCAGTCCGGCTCCCAATGTCCCGAGTGGATGACCGGTGCCCCAGCCGGCGATCAGCACCGGTGCGAGAATCGCGTTCAGCAGCACGGTGCCGATCTGGATCATCATGCCCGGCTTTGCGACGCCGGCGCCACGCAATGCTGAGCCGAGTGTGATCATCGCGAATTGCAGCGCGAGTGCGGGGATGAACGCCAGCAGGTAGCGCCGTCCGGCTTCCATCGTCGGCGCGTCGGCCGCCATTGTGTGCAGATACGTACCCATCAGCGCGAAGCCGAGGACGAGCGTCGCGATAAAGCCAATGCCCGAGAGAAACAGACTCTGATTGAGGACGAGTGTCGCGTCATCGCGATCACGACGGCCGCTGGACTGCGCAATCAACGCCACCGTCCCAACGCCCAGCACCTGCGTGGCCGCCATCACGATGTACTGCAGCGCGCCGGCCGAACTGACGCCGGCCAGCGCCGCGTCGCCAAGGCCAGCGACGAAGTACAGATCGATCAGGAGATACGCCGTCTGGAACAGCATCCCGAACGCCATCGGCAGGGCCATCTTCACGATGTGCCTGGGGATCGAGCCTTGGGTGAGGTCATTCATGCCGCGCAAGTTGGCGGCTTCGCCTCAGCAGGTCAAAGGGCTGTACAGCGGTGCGAGCATCGGCTCGGCGGCGAAACGCGGCGCGAGGCCCGGGCGCTTCGCGGAGGCCTGAAGCTTCCACGCGCGGGCCTTTTTCCATTCACCGAGTTCGGCGTAGGCGAGCGCAAG
>JANMWU010000853.1:0-1761 GCA_031380785.1 Gemmatimonadaceae bacterium | reverse complement strand
CAAAGCCAACATCGCCACGACATCAATTGGGCCGGCGGTACTGGTGGTCACGGCGTTTGATGCGCTCGGCCGACGTGGTGTGGCCGTCGTGCCGATCATTCACGATCCGAAGCTTTTACGCGGCGGCGGGAAAGCGGCCGGACCCAGTAAATAGAGACTTGTTGCGACCGGCGGCATGTCGATACCGCCGGCGCGCGCGTTGCAGCGCGACTGCTCGACCTACTTCGACGTAATGGAAACCATCCCGCACGCAGAATCGACGCGCAGCACGCGCAGGTCCGGCGGGAGCAGTGAGTACGCGTTGTACGCAACCAGCAACTTGATCGACGACGGCGCGACTTCATTCAGCCGCATCGTGACGCGCTCATGGCCATCGAGTATGATCGTCGGCGCGCAGGAGCCACCTGACGTGTATACGTAGGCCGTTGCCCCGTCACCAGTCACCCGGAATCCGACGATCTCCCGGAAGAGATCCGACGTGTACGCTGGCGAGCGTTGCGCGATATCGCGATCGGTAATTGCAACGCCGGTACGCGCGTTGGCGGCGGCGGCTGCGTACAGCGTGGTAACACGAGCCAGTGCGCGTTCACGGGCAGGGAGCTTCGACGCGCTGTCAGCCGCATCGGTGAGCCGATCGAGCGTGATCAGCACCGAATCGCTCGACTTGAATCGCAGCAGCTCGACGGTTGGCAGCGTGCCCGGTGCGCGCGCGGTCAGATAGTTGATGCCAGGACTCACCGCGTTGACTACGAAACGTCCTTCAGCATCAGTCACGACCGTCTGCAATCCGCGACCAACGACGACGTGCGCGCCAGCGATCGGCTGACCGAGTTCGTCGCGCACGATGCCTGCGATCGAATGCTGTGCCGAGAGCGTCGAATTCGCGCCGATCAGCAGAAGAGCAACCAGTGCAGCGTGCCAGCGTGCGGTGGTGCGTGCGAGTGCGGTGCGCGTCATATCGCATCCCGTGTGGCGAGTGGTCCGACTGACCGGTCGCGCCTGGCGCGGCGAGTCTGGTAGCATAGTGCGTACAGGGTGGTGCGGCGGGCAAGGGTGCGGCGCAGGACGCGGCAGGGGGTCAGCCGTGGTGAGGTGTCAGGATCAGCAGCGGGGCGACCTCCGGGGGCGCCATTCGGTGCCAGACGCGGAGACTATGGATGACAGCGCCTCACCATTGCGACGACGATCACGACGATTTCGGCGGCCTGCAGCGCGATCTGTTTGCGACGGGCCCGAAGATGGATCGCCGCTACGCTCTGCGACTGGCGGCGCAGTTCGGTGCCGGACTTGGGTTCTTGCAGCTGATGAGCTGCGGCGACAGCGCGAGCCTCGCGGCGGTCGACTCCGGCACCAACACCAGCACTTCCACCTGTCCCGGCAAGGTGCCTGAGGAGACGCAAGGGCCGTTTCCCGCCGATTCGTCGAACGGCATCAACGTGCTCAATCTGAGCGGTGTGGTGCGCAGCGATATCACGACCAGTTGCGGGATTGAGCGGCACAGCACCTGGTGTGCCGATGACGCTGGCGCTGACGCTTGTGAGTGCATCGACCTGCGCCCCGCTCGCCAACCACGCCGTCTATGTCTGGCACTGCGATCGCGGCGGCCTGTATTCGCTTTACTCCGCTGGCGCGACGAATCAGAACTATCTGCGCGGCGTGCAGCAGACCGATGCGAACGGAAAGGTGACGTTCGCTTCGATATTTCCCGCCTGTTATCCGGGGCGCTGGCCGCACATTCACTTCGAAGTGTATCCCTCGCTC
>JANMWU010000849.1:0-4315 GCA_031380785.1 Gemmatimonadaceae bacterium | reverse complement strand
GTGCACTAATCAGAAGGACTCCGTAATGCGAAGGAGCCTGGTTGTTGGGCTGAAATCAGGCGGTTTGGCGTGCAGTTGCTTCGCATAATTTGGTGCCATCCTTGGGTTTTTCCGAGGAGACGCACATGTCCGACCCAAGATCATCGAACGATATCTGGCTGCAGCAATTAGCCGCCCATCTGAAGAAGGAGAAGTACGATTGCGCCGTTGGCCAGAATTACACGGCTGCAGTGAGTCGGTTTCTTCAGTACCTGGACAGGACTCGAGTGGCCGTCGACTGCGTGCAGTCCTCAGACATCAAGTGCTATTTAACCGCTCTTCGTTTTTGCCGGAGATACCGAAGACGCCGTGGCCGAATATCAGATGGGCTGCGCAAACTGCATCGCTCTGCCATCCATATGCTGATGCGTGTGGTTCATGGGCAATGGCCCATCTCTCAGCCCCCGACCACCGCGCACGAGGTTCTTCATAGTCAAATAATCGTAAGCTACGACGTGTGGATGAGCGATCTTCGCGGCTTGGCGACTGAGACGCGATCTGATCGCCGTGCCGAGGCCGGTCGGTTCCTCAAGTGGCTACGGGAAAGCGGCGGCAAGAATAAACCCGATGCACTCACAGTTGCCGATATCGATGCCTATGTTCAGTCGCGTGGTGCCCCCGTGCGACGGACCTCGCGGAAGAGCATCACCACCAATCTTCGCAGCTTTCTGCGGCATTTATACTTTACCGGAATCATCGAGCAGGACCTGAGCACTGCTGTTATCGGTCCGACGCTGTACGCTTATGAAGGCATACCGTCGGCATTGCGGGCAGAGGATGTACAAAAGGTATTGACAGTTACACGCCGGGATCGTACGGCCATTGGTCGACGCGACTACGCGATACTCATGCTGTTGTCGATTTATGGACTGCGCGCTGGCGAAATCACGGCACTGCGTCTTGAGGACATAGACTGGCAACATAGTCGCCTTCATGTACGTCACTCGAAGACTGGTGCGCACTCGACGCTGCCTCTGCTCAGCGGACCCGGCGAGGCGATCCTTGATTACTTGCGAGACGGCAGACCAAAAACCGGGCTTCGTGAAGTGTTCATCCGAAGTCGCGCACCGTATCGGGCGTTCGTCCGCGGGTCTAGCCTGTACACGCCGATTAGGCGCCGGCTCGCGATGGCCGACGTCGTTCCAACGGGAAAAAAAGGGCCCCACGCCTTTCGTCACGCCAGAGCGGTCACGTTGTTGCGCTCGAAGGTACCGTTGAAACTGATCGGCGATGTCCTGGGGCATCGTTCAACGCACTCGACCGGCGCTTACCTGAAGCTGGCCACCGACGATCTGCGGAGCATTGCGCTGGAAATCCCGGCGGAGGTGCAGACATGAATCCCTTGCCCCTTCAGGACCAAGAACATATCCGCTGGTTCATCAAATCACTGCGCCTTCGTCACGCGAAAAGTCCCATCATTTACGCTTGCATCCTGCGAGACTTCCAGCGCTTCGTCATCAAGCAATCGGCGAGCGAGCCGCCTTCTGTAGAAATCGTGAAGAGCTGGCTCGAAGAACGGATCTTGCGGTGGCCCTTGCACATTGTCTTTTATCGGGCCCGACTGGTCGATCGGTTCCTGGACTGGATGAAAGCTGGCGCTCGACTTGCGAGAAATCCATTGCAGGACCTTCGAAGCCAGTACGGGCAACGTACAACGACCCCGATCATACGCGCGTTGCTGAGCTCGGATAGCGCTACAGCCCTGGAGCAGTTACGTCCATTGCCGCCGTTCGGAAGTTTTCTCGGCCCCCGGATGCGCGAACACGTGACGTTGATGCGCTCAACGGGACACCGTTACGATGTCTACGCGGATCGGCTGCGTCGCTTCGATAAGTTCCTGCAAGGCCGTCCGGATCTCGTTGCCGAATCGCTGCCGGTACTCATCGCGGCGTGGCGCCGCGCGGACAACGGGTTGCAGCATGCTCTCGAGAGCCAACAAGTGGGCCGGCTTCTTTCCAAAGCATGGCGCCGCTTCGACCCGACGGTGGCCTTGATGCCGACCGACCCACAGCTGGAACGGCGGGTTCGGGAGCGCCATCGGCGTCCCTATATTTACAGCGAGGATGATGTGCGTCGATTGTTGGCGACAGCGCTCTCGTTCCCATCGCCTTTGGCACCGCTCCGACCGCGCAGTCTTTACACGATGTTCATCCTCGCCTATTGCGCGGGTTTGCGGCTCAGTGAAATCGTGCATCTGGACGTCGGTGACGTGAATATCGACGATGGGACGATCGACATCCGCTGCACTAAGTTCTTCAAGTCTCGGCGATTACCGCTGGCAGCCACCGTGATGGGAGCGCTGAAGTCTTATCTCGACGCGCGCAGGGCTGCCGGTGCGCCATCGAAACCCTCAGCCGGGCTGTTCTGGCATCAGCAGGCGGCTGGTCGTTACTCCACCGTGATGGCCGGCAAACTAATGGTGAGAGTGATGCGCCGTGCCGGCCTCAAAACAGGGCACGGAAAGGTCGGCCCCAGAATCCACGATCTTCGACACGCGTTTGTGGTGAATCGTATGTTGACCTGGTATCGCAGCGGGATCAATCCGCAATCACAGCTGCCATACCTTGCCACATACCTCGGGCACAAGGACATCAACTCGACGCTGATCTATCTGACCATCACGCAAGAACTGATGCGGCATGCGAGTGAGCGGTTCCGTGTTCGGGGAGCAGCGGTACTGGGCGCAACGGGGAAACAGCCATGAAGGCCGCGACGTTGACTTACTGGTTGCACGCGTTCTTTCACGAATGGTTGGCTCAGCAGCGAAATCTGTCCCATCACACAGTGCTATCGTATCGGGATACCTGGCGACTCTTCCTGCGGTTCGTCGCCAACCGAAACCGCCGATCCGTCAGTTCCCTTACGATGGAGGAGCTTACAGCGCATGAAGTGCTGGCGTTCCTGCGACACAGTGAAGAAGAGCGCAAGGTCACGATCGGAACCCGCAACTGTCGACTGGCCGCACTGCGCAGCTTCTTCCGGTTCTTCGCCGATCGGGAACCCCTGGCGGCGGGCCAATGCGCCGAGGTCTTGCGGATCCCGACGAAAAAGGCGCATCAGCCGGCGGTTAACTTCCTCGATGCCGACGAAGTAACGGCAATCCTGAGCCAACCGGATCGTTCCACGCTTGAAGGGCAGCGCGATCATGCGCTGCTGGCGTTACTGTACAACACAGGTGCGCGAATCCAAGAGGCTTTAGACCTGTGCCCACGGTCTGTTCGACTACGATCACCGCTGCAGGTGAAGCTGTTCGGCAAGGGGCGCAAGGAGCGAATCTGCCCACTCTGGCCCGAGACGGCTGGGCTGCTTACCGCCTTGCTCAAGCGACAACCGCAATCGGATGACGAGCCAATCTTCCGGAATCGTTATGGGGAGCCTCTTGGCGCCGCGGGTGTGCGCTTCAAGCTGAACCACTACGTTCGACGTGCGGCAGAGAAGATGCCTTCGCTGAAGGGAAAACACGTCTCGCCCCACACGTTCAGACACGCGATGGGGGTGGCCATGGTCGCAGCAGGCGTTGACATCACGGTGATCCGAAGCCTGATGGGGCATGTGAGTCTGGACACTACGAATCACTACGCGCGCGCCAATCTCGAAACAAAGCGACAAGCGCTCGAACAGGTCGACGCGACCACAAGACCAACAAGGCCGCCTCGCTGGAAACGCGATCCTGGCTTGTTGTCGTGGCTCAACTCGCTGTAACGGACTACGGCCATATAATGCGAAGGTCGCGGAGGCTAATCCTCGAATAACTCGATGACTCGGACCGCGTCCTTCACATTACGGAGTCCTTCTGATTAGTGCACTAATGGCAAGCTTGCCATTAGTGCACACACGCGCCGTAGAACTGCAGCGCCCGCACGTGGCTCGCCAGCCAGTCGGGCAACGACTCGCTGCGCGTCGCCTCCGCGTAGGCATAGCCACTCGCGCCCAGCGCGCACACGAACAGGTGTGCCCGGAACGCTTCCTCGCCGCGCACGCCGTAGATCGGCACCGTGCGTCCGGCGTAATCGACAAACAGCTTCTCGCCGGCACAGTGGCGCTGGCGCATCGAGCGCTTCAGGCGCTTTTCCCAGCGCCGATAGATCTGGCAGAACGCGCTGCGCCGGTAGGCCGCCGTGCCGTAGCGTCCTTCGTACTCCTCCCACAGCAATTGCAGCGTCACGTGCCGGTGGCGCTTGAGTTCGCCGTGGATCCACGCGCAGTCGGGAGCCACGAACGCCCCGGGCTTCGCCGCCGGCGCGGGCCCAAACACCCGCAGCTCCAGTTCCGGCTC
>JANMWU010000840.1:0-2533 GCA_031380785.1 Gemmatimonadaceae bacterium | reverse complement strand
ACTCGCTCTCTGACACGTAGCGATGCAAGTGCTTCCTGCTGACAGCGTGGTGCGTGCCAATGATCTGTCGCTTCAAATTCGCGAAAAATCCTTCGACGGAGTTTGTCGTGACGATCCCGCGCGCGTATTCGCCTTCGCTGTGGTTCACTGAGTCGTGCTGAGCGAACGCACGGCCAAGACGGCCATACGCTGGCCGTTCGTCCGTCATCAGGTGCGCCGACCGCTGCACCATCGCATTGAGGTGCATTGGCAGGGTGTCGCCTGTCACGTCGGTGGCGGTGCGTGCCTTCACCCGGCCGCCACGCTCGACGCCTGCGACGACGACAGTCTTGCGGTCTTTGAAGTCCGGTGCGGGACCGCGCTTACGGCCGAATGATACTCCATCGACGACGCGCACAGCTGCAAGCTTGCGCGGCTTTCCGCCCACAAACGTCTCATCGAACTCGACGATACCGCCGAGCTTCGTTTCTGGTTCGTTGGCGCCCGTCATGGCCCAGCGAATGCGGTGCATCATGAACAGCGCCGACTTGTACGACAACCCCGTCATGCGCTGAATTTGCAGTGCGCTGACGCCCTTCTTGCCAGCGCACGCGGCCCAGAAGGCGTAGCACCAGTGGCGCAGCGGGATCGGTGAATCCTCCATGATCGTGCCGACGCGTACCGTGTACTGCCGCTTGCAGCCAATGCAGCGCCACAAGTACCGGGCATTGCGGGAGCCGTCCTTGGCGAGCACCTGCTTGACTTCGACATCCCCGCAACGCGGGCAATGCGGCGTATCGCCCCAGCGCTGTTCTTCCATAAACTCGACCGCCTTCGTCTCGTCCTCACAAGCGGCTGGCAGCTTGGCGACGATCGGGCTCTTGTTGGATGCAACCGCGCGCTGGGGACCCGTGTGATTAGCCATTACAATATGATACTACACGCATAGCTGTGTGTCAAGTACATAGTTCCGGCCCAGACTTCACTATCAATTTGCGCGGCCGGAAACATCAAATGGAATCCCGCCGCGGGAGGCGTCTGCAACTCTCGGCGCGATCAGCGACTGCGACATAACACACACCTGGCAGGATTCTGCGATCACTTCGCCACGAGCGCGGTTAAGTGCACGCTGCCGCTCACCGACATGCTGCCGCACAGTTCGAATGAACTGGCGTGCAGATTTTCGACGCGACTCAGCAGCAACGCACTGCCGGGCCTGATTCGCGATCGCGACACGCGATCTTGATACGCGATCATGATGCGTGGCGATTCGACGAGAAGCGCGCAGATTCCCAGCGTCTCTTTTCGAACACGCGGTTCCGCAGTCCAGGCGATTCACGTCAAGGAGCAGCAAATGGCATGCGCATGCTTCATTATCCCGCCCGACGTTCTCGAGAGGTTTTCCAAGGACAGGCAGCTGCCGACAGCCGAGCGAAAGGCGTTTGCGGATGCATCGCGCTTTGAAGTGGAATGGCGAAAGGTCCGCCGCGCGCAATCGAAGCTTGCGGTGAGTGCAAAGACGATGCTGGCGAGTGGACTGGCTGCGCCCGCCGCGCCCGCGATCACGGTTTCGAATTGCAATCACGGCACCACGCTACCGGGAACACCGATTCCGACGCCGGCCCTTTCGACCGATGCGACGGCGAAGCGCGCGTTCATAGAAACGACCGCCGTCGCACAGTTCTACCAGACGCTCTTCGGCCGCAACTCAGTCGACAACGCCGGCAAAACGCTTGCCTCGTCGATCCACTTCAGCGTCAAGTACAATAACGCGTTCTGGAATGGAACGCAGATGACATACGGCGACGGCGACGGCAATATCTTCATCGACTTTACCGGGTCGGACGACGTGATTGCGCACGAACTCACGCACGGCGTCACACAATTCACACTCCAGCTGGCATACGCGAATCAGTCCGGCGGGTTGAACGAGAGCCTGTCCGACGTGTTCGGCTCGATGTTCCGGCAGTGGCGCGCGAGTCAGACCGTGGCGCAGGCGGACTGGTTGATCGGACATGAAATCATGGGCCCCGGCGCAATCGCGCGTGGCTTTACCTGTCTGCGTGACATGAGCAATCCCGCTGCGAAGCACTGCCTCGCTCCGCAGCCAACGAAGTTTTCGCAGATCACGCCAGGCATGGATCCGCACTACAGCAGCGGTATTCCAAACTTTGCGTTCTGCAAGGCGGCCATCGCCATCGGCGGTAAGAGCTGGGATATCGCGGGCAAGATCTGGTACGCCGCGCTGACAGGCTCCGGCGCGCAGCCAAACATGAAGATGAGTGCGTTCGCAAAGACGACTCGTACCTTGGCGAAGACTATGTTTCCCACGCAGCCGAAGGTATTCCAGAGTGTTAATCAGGCGTGGACGGCGGTCGGACTGTAGCGAGTGAAGCTCAACCGACGTACTCGGTGCAGTCCACTGGTTCGCATTGGAGGTGACGCGCGATGTCTGTACTGACGGTCGAACGGCTCGGTGGCCTGGCCGGATTCGGCGGCGCCGGCTCGCACATCAGGAGTGAAGGCCGGATCGAACTGGCTTCACTCTCTGATG
>JANMWU010000775.1:0-7869 GCA_031380785.1 Gemmatimonadaceae bacterium | reverse complement strand
GCGGCACAGCAGGATGGGGCGGACGATCGGTTGCCGTCACCGGCGTTACAGTTACCGGGCGCCGCACTCGCGCGAAAGCCCTCGCAAGGCACTGGACGCACACGCCGTGCCCAACCGTTCTCTCCTTCGTTCAGGAGTCTGCATGGACCGTCGTCAGTTCGTTCTCTCTTCGGTTGCTGCCACCGCGGCCGGCGTATTGCACCGACATCTGTTTGACGCCCGCGCTGCCATGTCAACCGTCGGTGTCCAGCTCTTTTCCATCCCGAAAATGCTCGCCGACAACTTCCGCGGCGGCATCGCCATGCTCTCGCAGATCGGCTACAAGGAAGTCGAGCTGTTCGGACCCTTCGCCTTCAGCGATCCCGAAGCCATCCGGCGATGGAGCCTCGTCACGCCGCAGCTTGGGTTCAGCGGCAGTGGATTCTTTGGCAGCACCGCGCCGCAGGTGCGCGCGATTCTCGATGAGAATCACATGACGGCGCCATCGACCCACACCGATCTGGTCACGCTGCAGAAGAACATGGGCGCGCTCGGTGAAGCGGGGCATACGGTTGGCTGGACGTACGTCGGGCTGCCGTCGATCCCCGATGACCTGCGTCGCAATCTCGATGATTACAAGAAGATGGCCGAGGAATTCAATCGCATCGGTGCGGACGCGAAGCGGCACGGCCTCAAGTTCGCGTATCACAACCACGGCTACGGCCTGCACGAGATGGAAGGGAAGATTCCGCTGCGCCTGCTGCTCGAGCGCACCGATCCGGATCTCGTGTTTTTCGAGATGGACATTTACTGGACGACCGCTGGCGGCGCCGATCCGGTGGAGTTGCTCACGTCGTATCCGGGCCGCTACCACCTCATGCACGTGAAGGATATGAAAGAGAAGAAGCAGTTCTCCGGTGACGGTGGCGATTCGAATCAGTGGATTCAGTTGTTCCCCTACATGACCACTGCCGGCGACGGCGTGATGAACCTGCGCGCGATTGTCGAGCAGGGAAAGAAGTCAGGCGTGAAGCACTTCTTTGTGGAACAGGATATGGTGGCGAATCCAGACGTCGCGCTCAAGCGCAGCTTCGACTACGTAAAGATGCTGTAGGCGGACTGCGTCGCGACGTCGTGTCCGGAGTTGACATTGAGTGGCGTCCGATGAACACTCCGTTCGATGATTTCCCGAAATCGAGCGGTATTGACTGCGTTCTGCCTCCTGGCGGGCTGCAAGGCGCGCGAAACCAAGCCATCCGCACCCGTCGCGCTCAAGGCACTGCCGCCGCCGCCGGCGACCGCTCCGGCATCCGTGCAGACTGAGAGATGGTGCGCCGCGCTGCCACGTCCCGCAAACAGCGCGCTGAGGCCCGTGCGCACGTCGTCAACCTGGTTCCATGTCTATCAAGCTGCGCCTGGCGTCTTTGCACTGGTCGAGTCTGAGCAATATCAGGAAGCGATCTCGTACCTGATCATCGGAACGAAGGAAGCGCTGATGTTCGACACCGGCATTGGCGTAATGCCAATCCGGCCGGTGGTGACTCAGCTCACGAAGCTGCCGATCACCGTGATCAACTCGCACTCGCACTACGACCACGTCGGCGGGAATCACGAGTTCGATCGTGTGCTGTCGATGGACACACCGTTCACGCGCATGAAAATGGCTGGGCGCCCGCATGCGGGTCTCGCGGGCGAAGTGGCCGCCACGGCGTTCTGTCACGGCCCGCCGGCCGGACTCGACACCACGACGTTCAGGTCGCAGGCATGGAAATCGACCGGAATGATTCACGACGGCAGCAGGGTTGATCTCGGTGGCCGCACGGTGGAAGTGATCGGTGCGCCCGGGCACACGCCGGATGGTGTCGCGCTGCTGGACCGCCGTAACGGACTGCTCTTCACGGGCGATAATTTCTACGACAGTACCATCTGGCTGTATGCGCCGGAAACGAGTCTCGATGACTACATCGCATCGATGACGAAACTGGTCGCGCTGACGCCAGCGGTGAAGCAATTGCTGCCGGCACACAACACCGCCCGCGTCGATCCGTCGCGGCTCGCAATCGTGCTCGCGGCGGCGAAGAAATTGCGTACCGACAGTTCCACCGTCTGGTCCGAAAAGATCGACGAACTGCCGATCACCATCGACGGTGTGAAATTTCTGACGTCGCGAGCGGCGGTGGGCCGGCACTGAATGCGCGTCGGCGCGTCAGAGCAACGTGGTCAGAATTCCGATGCTCAGCGCCAGCACCGCCGTATTGAACGCGAACGACACGACGCCATGCAAGAGCGCCGTGCGTCGCATGCGCCGGCCGTGAATGTTCACGTCAGACGTCTGCGCCGTCATGCCAATCACAAACGCGAAGTAGGCAAAGTCGAGGTAGTCGGGCAGATCTTCCTGCCCGGGAAACTCGAGCGGTGGCTTTTCGGCCGGCTCATCGTGAAACTCGTGCGCATACCGCATTGTGAACACAGTGTGGATCAGGAACCACGCCAGCACCACGGCCGACAGCGCGAGAACGATCGCCTGTCCCTTCGGAAACCCGGTCATCTTCATGCTCGCCTGCAGCAGCACGAGCACTGCCAGCAGTGACGCACCGGCGCCAACCAGCACAAGGATCAGCGACGCCAGACGACTTGGATCCTCGCGCTGAGCCATAACGCAGATCTGCTGCGGTTTCAGCGTCAGAATGGTCGTCCAGGTGAGAAGCAGCGCAACCGACGCGAACACATCCCACGCGGCCACTGCCCGGATTTCACCGACGATGCTGCTCGGCAGCAGCAGCGCTGTCAGTGCGCTGGCGATGACGGAAATCGCAAGCCGGGTTCCCGCCCGACCGCTGGCGACCCGGTGGCGGATTCCACGTCTTTTCTGTTCGTTCACTGCCGCTGTCGTCACTCCGGATCCTTCACCACCGGCACCGAATACGCCTTGGTCAGCGCATTCTGATACTCGGCGTACAGCGCGTGCAGGCCATCGAATTCCTGTTTGACGGCAGCGCGATAGGCCGGCTTTGATGCAAAATCGTAGAGCAGCGCCGTCATCGCCTGTGCATCGACCACGAAGCCTCCATGTCCCACCGGGCCGAGTGCGTCTGCTTCCATTTCATAGGTGTGGAATCCGCCGTTTGATGTCCAGCCACTGATGCCGACTCCCGGAATGTCGCGCGACACGCTTCCCGTTTCTTCCCAGCCCTGCGGTTTGCCGGCGTCCGGCTGCACCTTGCCGCCGCCGTAGCGCTTCACGTGCGCGAACGCCGCTTCGTTCAGCAGACCGAGCGAAATGCCGTCGCGCATCGAACCGTATGTCTCGATCTTCACTTTCGTTCCCGTTGCCAGTGCTGCGCCGCGCGCCGCATCGTCGATCATCTGACGCATCTGCGCCAGATACACCGCATCGGGATACCGGATATAAAAATCTGCCACCGCTCGATCGGGGACGACGTTCGGTGCTTTGCCGCCTTCGGTGATGATGCCCTGAATGCGCGCCTCGGGCCGGAGATTGCCGCGCAGCGCATCGATGTTGTCAAAGAGATGACGAACCGCCGTCAGCGCATTGCGACCGTCCCACGGGGTCATCTGATGCGCCGGCGCGCCACTGAAGGTGTACTTCACGCCGTCGATATTGAGACAGCAACTTCCGAAGCCAGCCGCGGCGCGCTGTGATGCGATGCTCGAGTGACTGCGCACCACGATGTCGAGTCCGTCGAAGACTTTTTTCTCATGCATGACAGTCTTCGCCGGCGGCGGCATCATCTCCTCCGCCGGCGTTCCGATGACGACCACTGTGCCGGCTGTCTTCGATGCCACCAGCCACTCGGAGATTGCGACTGCTGCCGCGAGGCCCACCGGCCCCTGCGCCGAGTGCTGGTCGCCGTGGAAGTCACCCCTGGTGCCGCGCAAGGCGTCGTATTCGACCACAATGCCCAGTACCGGCCCGCCGGTCGCCTTGCGACTGCGCGCCACGAAGGCTGTTGGAAATCCTCCCGAGCCGGTGGTGACGTTGAAGTCGTGCGCGGTGAGCCAGTCGGTCAGGATCTTCACCGATTTTGCTTCCTGAAATCCGATCTCGGGGTGCCGCGTGATGCTGTCGACCATCGTCAGCAACTCGCTGTCCATCAGCGCTTTGGCCCGCGCCGCAACCCGGTCGCGCGCGGCGTCGGGCGCCGCAAGTCGCGTGGTCCAGCCGGCCACGTCCACCGTGCGCGCCAGCGTTGCCATCTTCTGCAATACCTCGGCGGCGGCCGTGCGTTCGGTCGGAGTGTCCTGCGCCCATACCGGCGACGCAGCGATGGCAAAGAGCGCGAGGACGGCCAGCGCAGAGGGGAAGCGCATTTTGGGCCTGGGCAGGAGTGCGTCATGCGGCGGGTCACATGCCCGCGCAGTCTGGCGGACAGTCCACGAGGTAGGGTGACAAGTCACCAGGCATCGCGCAAGAGCGAGCATGATCCCTTGGCCGCGATTTCTGCGCGTGTGTGATCAGGAGGCTGAAAGAGCTGGCCTCCACCGTCATTCACTCCACAGACCGCAGGAGCACGACCGTGACCGCGCCGCAATCCACACCAGCCACTGTCAGTTGTTCGCGATGCCACGCCGGCAATCGCGCTGATGTCCGATTCTGCGGCAGCTGCGGCGCGCCGCTCCTGGCTTCCGCGCCGCCATCGCCGCCGCCTTTCGCACCGCCGCCGCCTCCGATGCAGCGTGGTTCCTCATTCTCGGGAGGCAGCGGTTCCGCATCGCAGGGCAGCGTCAGCGCCGATGCGTCAACCACGTTCAATATCGCTGCGCAGGCGATCACCGCCGCCGGCGGCCAGGTCATGCTGCAGTCGCCGCCGCAGAGCATGCGCGTCGCAATCACGAAGAAGGACTTTGTGAATACGAGTTGGATGAAGGTGCGATTCGCCGGGGACATCGTGATCACGCCGGCGGGTTCGCGCCAGTCGACGGTGCAGGTGAAGTATCAGGCTGAGAATCTGATGGCGATCGTCGGCACGTCGGTGGCCGTCACGCTCGTCGCGGTGGTGCTCAGTGCGCAGACCGGGCTCGGCGGACTGATGCTGCTGCTCGGCATCGCCGCCACGGCTTGGACCGCGTACAACCTGAGCAACAGTCTGCCGAAATCGATGGCAGAAAAGCTGGTGCTGGAAATTCAGATGCAGGCGCAGTCTGGTGCGACGCCGATTCGTCAGGCGGCCACTCCCGTCACACCGTCGTCACCGCCGCGTGCGCAGACGAGCATGTCTTCCGACGGCGCGATGAACGATGGCAGCAGTGTGGTGGCGAACATGCGGAAGCTTCAGGAGCTGCGTGACATGGGCGCGCTGACGGCGGCCGAGTTCGAGGCGAAGAAGGCTGAAATCCTGAAGAGGCTCTGAGCTGTGTCACGCTGCCCGAATTGCGCTGAGGAGTCGCCGGACGAGTCGCGCTTCTGCAATCACTGCGGCTCGTCGATCGTCGCGATGCCGCCGATGCAGTTTGGTGCATCGTGCCCGGCCTGCGGTGGCAACGGTGCCTGGCTGGCCGAATCGAAGGTGTATTGCGGAACGTGCCGGTGGCTGCGCCCGCTCGGCCCCGGCTACGAAGTTCCGGTCGACACGTTTTTGTGGCGGCTGGATGCCGACGCGATGCGCGTGCTTCGGTCACTCGGCCCGCTCACGATGGCGGCGCACGCGATCTCGGAACGCGTGGGTCGCCCCTGGTTCGAGGCGAGCGTGAATGGATTGCGGCTGAGCGAGCGACAGTTACCCGATGTCTTCGCGATCGCTATCAAGGCGGCACGCATCGTTGGTCTGTCGCAGCTGCCTGAGTTGTATGTGTCCGGTGAGCAGATGTGGGATGCAACCACGCTTGGCTCCGATCAGAGCGCATTCATCGTGATTGGCAGCGTGCTGCTGAATTTCAGGGAAGAGGAGCTGCTGTTCATTCTGGCGCGCGAGATGGGGCACTGTCGCGCCGGTCACGCGCTGTGGAAGACGGTGATGCAGTTCGTCTCCGGTCGCAGTCACAAGCGCTCCATCGCCGGTGACGGATTGCTGAAAATGCTGAATCCGGCCAAGCTGATCGAAAGCGCGATCGATGCGCCGTTGATGGCGTGGTCGCGGCACGCGGAAATCACGGCCGACAATGCCGGCCTGCTGGCTGTCGGTAACGAGGCGGTGGTGCGGCGGGTACTGCAGGCCTGGACCTTCCGTTCATTTCCGCTGATTCAGCGCATCAATCCCGATGCATGGATGGAGCAGGAAGACACCAGCGACGCGGCGATGACGCAGGTGGCCGAGTGGACGCTGGCGTCGGCGCCGTATCTGCCTGGCAGGCTGCGTCTCATGCGCGAGTTTGCGCGCAGCGATTTCCTGAAGCAGTGGCGGGCGGTGATCGAGCATTGGGCACCGCCGCCGGCACCTGCCGCTCCGCCGCAAGCTGCGCAGTCCGTGCAGGCGGCGCGCACGACGGTGCTCGCGCCTGATCAGGTGCGGCTCACGTGCACGAAGTGCAACGCAGCGATGGTGGTGCCGCGGTCGGCGCTGGCGGGCGGCGCGCCGGTGAATGTGCGTTGCCCGAATACGTCGTGTGGCGCGGTGCTGACGATCACACCGAAAGCTCCGGCGCCGCAAACGCCTCCCAGCGCGCCGGCACCGGTGGCGCCATCGCCACAGTCGTCACCGCAAGCGTCGGACGCTGAGATGATCCGTCTCACCTGCGCTTCCTGCAGTCAGTCCATGCGCGTGCCGTTGTCGGTGATGGCGGGCAAGGATTCAGCATTCGTGCGCTGCCCGAACACCGCGTGCCGTGCGGTCATGACGGTGCGCCGGACGGCGGCGGTATGACACACGATGCCGCTCGCCACGAGAGTGACCTGCCCGAGTTGATCGACATCAGCGTTGCCGATGCTTCTAGCAGTGTGGTGTTCGACGCTGCGGTGGTTGTCGACGGAGTCGCGGCTGACAGTCCGCCGCTCATTGTTGCGCGTCTTCCTGTAACGCCATCGATCATGACGCAGGTGATCAATGCCGGCATTGATCCATCGGCGACAACCGATCGCCTGCACGATGATTCACCGATGTTGCCCGAACGACCCGATCACAACAATCACCACTCCTGATTCACCAACCTTTCCAACCGAGCACACAATGGCCGAAAGCAATTCAAGCGACGCCGCCGCGATTCCGACCGACGTCACCGACTATCTCGACCTCACCAAGGCCGGCCTCTCGAGCGACGAGGCGACGCAGTTCGAAGCGGTGCTGGCGCCGCACATCGCAGACGGCACGCTTGATGAAATGCAGGTCTTCGAAGCGAAGATGGACGCGGAAGCCTCGCACGACGCAATGGAGCGCGCGCACGAATCGCAGCACGAACAGGCGCTGGCGGCCGAGAGCGGGGACTACGCCGCCGCGCGCGAGCACGCCAATGACGCCGCGTGGGACCTCCGCGTCGCTGACGAACATGGCGGTGAAGCGGCGCATCCCACCATCGACGCGCAGCAGTACCAGGAGCAGCACGAAGTCGCGTCACTGGATTCGGCCGCATGGGAACAGTCCACCGCTGCCGTCTATGAGCATGATGCGCAGGCCAACGCCGCCGTCGGTGACTACGATCACGCCGCCGCTTCAGCGGATGTCGCGGCCGCACATGTGGACACGGCGGCCAGCTACGCAGACGCCGGCGATCATGCTGGCAGCATCGCGACTACTGGGGCGGCCGAGTCTGCGGGAGCGACGACCGCGGAGTAAGATTCGCCGAAATTTTCACGGCGTCTCTGAATGGCGCGTGTAGAAGTTGCGCTGGGTCGACTGTCGTATTCCGTCGCAATCCGCAGGCTCAACCTGCGCGGCGGACTGCCGTAGCCAGGCCACCAGCGCCGCTGCGGTTGCAGCGACTGGTCCGGCTACTCCG
>JANMWU010000773.1:0-8376 GCA_031380785.1 Gemmatimonadaceae bacterium | reverse complement strand
TTGATACCGCGCTTCGACTCGGAGAAGAGGAAGGCGCGCGCCGGCTGATTCCAGACCAGATACTGGCCGCCAAGTCCGGCCGGCCACGCGAAGTGAATATCCGGCGTGAATTTCGCGATGATGTCGAGCGGACGAATTGCGTCCACCTCGAGCAACATCACTATGGCTGGCTTATCGAGCGGCACGAAGATGTGCTGCTTCACCGTGAACTGTTCGTACGCATACGCGATCGTCACGCCTTCCGGTCGTTCCGTGACCGACTGCGCGATGGTGTGGCCGGCAATCGGCTCAGTGTACTTCGGCACGCGGAATGAGAGCTCGAAGTCATGCAGCCACTTGATGGGCCATGTCCAGAGCTCAAGCCGACCGTCCTCGGTCCCCATGGCGATGGCACGTCGGCCAACGGCGGAGAGAAACACGCCGGGTCGCGCCGCGCTGTGGAGCGCGAGCGGCGAGTCGCCGAGGGAGAACCAGGGCAGCGTCGTCGCGGCGGTGTCGGTAGTGACCGGTCGCGATTGCGAAATCAGCGCGGTCGCAAACGCGGTCGAGCATACAAGCGCGATGGCGCGCGCAAGCCCGCCGGCTTTCGCGCCGGTGGCGCCGACTACGGCGATGACTCTTGACTTGGGCATCTGAATTTCAAAGGAGCCGATTCAACCGGTCAATGCAACAGGCGCAAACAGCGCGTCGGCTGGCGCACGCCAGCCGAGTGTCTTGATCAGCTCCTGCATTCACAATCAACCAGTGGTGTTGCGACGACCGGTTGAGTCCAAGCAGTACACCAATGAACACTTTTAACGCGCGCTCGATGCGCTCGGTATCGTGTGCAGCATGAGTCGCTCCGGCAACGTGTGGGACAACGCCGTGATGGAGAGTTTCTTCTCGACGCTCAAAACCGAACGCACCGCCCGCAGGCTCTACGCGACACGGGATGAGGCGCGCTCCGACGTCTTCGACTTCTTGGCGCGATTCTGCAATCCGTCCGGAGGCATTCCACGCTGTGCTATGTCAGCCCAATGGAGTTCGAACAAGCAGTAGCTTAGCCACGTGTCCACGGAATCAGGGGCAGCTCAAGAACCCATCTCGTTCGTTCGTAGAGGCTGTAGGAAAAGGCATTTTTAGGGTGCATTGACCGCCGGCCTTTACGCCAAGACGCGATGGTGCGTTGCGATATTGCGTTGAGGATGGATCATCGCGGTGTCGGGGCAGGATTGTCGACGAGACGCACGGCCTTCCGTCGTTCACTTACGCCGGAACCCCGCGTTGGCGAGTCTTTCAATGTAGTTTTGACGCATCATCTGCGCTGACCGCGCCGGTGTTGCAGAAGTCGCTGGACTTCTGGCTCGAGGGGGAAGCGACTCGGTAATCTGCGTCGGTATCCGAACAAGCATGCCGGCGGTTCCGGTGCCGGGCTCGGCGTACGGCAATGCGGGGTACGCGCCGATCGGGAACGGGACGTGCTATCCTCTTCCGCAACAAAAGCGAAACTACAATTTAGACCTGCGCGGGTAAGTGAGAAACGTCATTCCGGCCCGCGCCGTTAGGCACTGGGCCGGAATCCGGTCGGCCATTGCTGCGATGAACACCTCTCCTTGAGGAGCGATCGATTAGCGGCGGCGCGGCCTCGCCACGTACGCAAGCGTGCGGCCCGACGCCGTTTCGAGGAGACGGCCGGTGATCACGCCGGACTCATTGATGTACTGCGCCGACTGGAGCACACCTGGTGACTGCGCAGCGAGCCCATTGAGATCCCTCAGAACGCCGTCCAACCAGATCACAGCTCGGCAACCACTCGCACCGCACGATCGGCCGACGATATCCCCTTCCGCGTTGATGCCGAAGGCCTGCGAGATCTCGTCGCCGGGGAGCAGTCCGAGGTCTCTGATCCCGCGCTTACGTGACCAGTAGAACGCGTGCGCGATGAACTCTCCTCCGGCATCGCCGGGCGGATTCGAGAAGCCAACGACTTCGCCCTCCTCATTGATATCCATCGGTGTATGCCAGCTGGTTCCGCCGAGGTTCCCGATGTCGATGACGCGACCTCGCTCCCAGAGCACCGCGCGGCGCGCGCTGTATCGCCCGACAGCGACGTCGCAGTCTCCCGAAATGCCGACCACTTGCCCCCGATCGTTGATCGCCGTCGCCGCGGAAGCGGAATCACCTGGATACGGTCGCAGCACGTCTTTTTTGTTGTGGATCGGATCCCACTTCACCGCCTTGAACTGGAGGACTTGCGGCGCGACGCACGTCGGATCGCGCAACGATGTCTCGGCCCACCCCACAACGTCGCCGCGATCGTTGACGTCCGCCGCGAAGCCGTTGTTCCCTCCCAGCGTGGGGAGGGCTGTCATTTGTCCACGGATGTAAGCAAAGCCGACGCAGGTGTTGATCGAAGCGGGAATGAAGGCCTCGCAGCTCCACTCTTCGTCGAGTGGATCCCGTGTCGAAGTCTGCGAGATGCCGACGATGATGCCCGATGCGTTGATGCCGGGCCAGATCACCGCGCTATGGCGACCGCCGAGCGTGCCGAGATCGCCGACTCTCCCGTCCCGCCAAAGCGCGGCGTGTCGGTCGCCGTCAGGCTTGATGAGAAACCCCGCGACCCAGCCGCGCTCGTTGATGCCGTTGCCGCGACTGTTGTCGTGGGCGTCGACCGGAAGGATCTCCACCTCATAACGAGGGGTGGACAGATTGCGGTCGAGAACGACGGATGGCGGCGCTGGCCCGGATGCGGGGTCAGCGGTACACGCGGCGGCGAGGATGACGATGGCGACGTATGGACGAACGGACATGGAACCCTCCGGTGAGATCTGGCGTGGAGCGCCGCTGTGAGTTGTGCGTTATGGCGGCGCTGCGCCCACCGTTGTGGTGGGGTGCGCGTGACGAAGTAGCGCGCCACCCACGAATGCCGCTATCAAAATTGTTGGAGCCCTCGTTCGTGAAGTTCCGGGCTGACCGGCCTTCGCTCGAAGGGTCGGGCGCTCCGTGGTGCTGTCACGAACGTTCGATCGGCAAGCCGGAGGGGTGGCGCGCGTCGAGCGGCGTGCGGCTTGGCCGCTCGTCTCGCGACGGTAGGCGGACGGCGTACAAGCACGAAGGTGCGCCGAATGATCGCGGCGTCGCGGCTATGGCTAGAGAAGCCAACCTCGAGTGCCAGCGCGGTGAGCTCACCAGCGTCAGGCAGTCCGGATAGTTGGTATGAAGACGGTTGGGCCTCCATCGTAGCGTGGTGCCATAGTCGCCCCACACAGACCAACGCGCTCACCGTTCACCGACGGGGCGCACACCGGGAGGCCAATCGCCACGGAGATGATAGGCCTCGATCTGCACAAGCGCGAGCGTCAGCTGTCGATCAAAGCGGACGATTGGTCCATCACCGACCGCGGGCGCGTATTCTGCTTGAGGCGAGCGCTGAGAGCGAACGGATGGCCCAGCTATTTGGAATCGCTCGGGCACGCGCTTGGTGACGGTCTGCGCGCGAGTACGGCCCGAACGTCGACGCGAATCGCTGCTGCCGAGCAACTATTCGAGCACCGTTGACTTGGACCGACGCGTTGAATAGGAATGCGAAAACGGATGAAGGCGCGCGGCAGGCGGTTTCGCAACGACGCTCGACGAAGCGAAGGCAACGCTTGTTGACACTTTCTGAATCGGACCCATGCACAAGATCACGAGTCTCGCGCAGGCGTCACGGAACGCGGTCAATGAGGGCGTCGCGCTCGCGCCTGCCGGGAGCGGTGGGCGATCGACCCGCACGGTGCTGTTGCACTCGACCATCGCCCTTGTCGAGGACTTGGACGTGCGCGATGTGGTAGTCCCCCGCGGTGGCGCCGACTATTCGCCGCGCACTCAGGTATGCCTGCCGTACCGCGGCCTGTTCGTCTGGCACGTCGGTGGCGAGGATGTCGTAGGCGATCCCAACCAGGTCCTGTTCGTGCCGCCCGGAGAACAATTTGCTGTCACCCAACCGCAGCGTGATGGTTGCGGCGAGTTGATCATCACGCCCGACCCGCGCGTGTTGGTCGATCTGGTGGGCGAGTCGGATCGGACCGTGCGCGCGCATCCGCTTTTTCAACGTAGGAACCGTCGCGCTGATCCCCGGCTGCAGTATTTGAGCGCCCGCTTTCGGCAGCTCGCACTCGGGCGGCGGTTGGATGGAATCGCCGCCGATGAGCTGGTGCTCGAGCTGTTGACGGCCGCTCTTCACTGGCACTCTTTGAGAGAGCGGGTTGGCTCAGCCACGCGTCGGCTCGTGGAGCGCGCGAAAGAATTCCTGCAGGCGCAGCTGGATGACTCCGTGCGCCTGACCGATGTGGCGTTTGCCGTCGGCGCATCGCCGGCCTACCTGACCGATGCGTTCCGACGCGTCGAAGGCGTGCCGCTCCATCGCTACCGCGTGCAGCTGCGTTTGGCCCGTGCGTTGGTCGAACTGCCACACGCTGCGAATCTTACCGAGCTGGCGCTCCGGCTGGGTTTCTCGAGTCATAGCCATTTCACGGCGGCCTTTCGGTCAACGTTTGCGTGCACGCCTTCTGCATTTCGTCGGTCCGCCATCGCATGTGCATGCGCTGCGACCCCGCTGAATTCGTCTCGCACAACCGACTTCTTGCGTTAGCACCAGATCGGCTGTGCCGCCGCGATCCAAACATTGCGATTTACCGGCGCTTCGTTCGCGGCTCACCCGCAACGAGACGTTCTCTTGGTGTAGCGTTTCGCCGGTCCGACGCGGTTGCAGCTTTGAATCGAAAGAACCTGATAGCGTTGAAGCGGTGACCGTGCCAATGTCCAGGAATGCTGAGTCTTGTGATGTTGCTGGCCATCGGAGCCTTGGCCACATTTGCAGGAGTGAGTCCAGCGCGTGCTCAGAGCCGCAGCTGCGACGGACCACGGTACCGCGACTTCGATTTCTGGTTGGGTCGGTGGGATGTCTTTGAGCGGGGCGGATCGAAGAAGGTCGCGGACGTACGCATCACCGCGACGCTTGATGGCTGCGTCCTGCGCGAGGACTACGAAGACCGGACTGGCCTGAGTGGTCTGAGCCTGAGCTCGTATGATGCCGACGATGGGCAGTGGCAACAGACGTGGCACACCAACCGTGGGCAACTCCTGGTGATTCACGGGCACCGGTTGGGTCCGGGAATGTCTTTCACCGGATGGATGCATGAGGGTGCCGCGGAAACGCACGTGCGGGCCACGTGGGCGCCGGACGCTCAGGGTATCCGCGAGACAGCCGAGCGGTCTGTCGACGGCGGCGTGACGTGGACGGCGTGGTTCGACCTGTCGTTTCGCCGAAAACCGGTGGTAGCTCGCGATCGGCCCGCTGCGCACGATCAACGCCATGACAGAACGCTGACTCGGCGTCGCGATCCGCGTGTGGTCGATCAGGACGCTATTCCACCGGAGGTGCAAGGCACCATGGCCGCCCACACGACCGCGACGGATCTCGATGAGTTGCTCCGCCGCAACGATGCTTACATCGAGGCCGTGAAGGCATCGAGCACACGCCAGTTCGAACTGATTCTCGCTGTCGATTTCGTGTGTACGCTACCCGATGGCACGTTGCTGGATCGCGCCGCGTTCCTGCAGCGGTCGGCGGCGCCGAACAGCATCGGCAACCTCGTCGTGCACGATGTCAACGTTCGGCTGTTCGGCGATCTGGCCATTGTTCATGCCGCAACGACGTTCACGCGCGTCGACGGCACGTCCGGCACCGGGCGATACACTGACGTGTGGGCGCGCCGCGACGGCCGCTGGCTGGCGGTGGCCGCGCAGTTCGCCAGAAACTAGTGCGCCGTTGTTGAAGTTCGTGTCGCACCAAGGGCGCCGCGGCGCCGACGCGGAAAGGCGGAAACCGCAGCAATACCGGTGTGTATTGGCGAGAATTTCCAACGCCGCCGGGACGGATTCCCCGGCGTCCGACTGCACTACGAACTTCATCAACTGCCAACTGAAGATCACTCTTCACGCGGATGGTTATGGTGACCGGAACGCGAAGCAGCCGCAGGCTCTACTGGATTGTGACCGGAATCTTTGCCGCGTTCATGTTGTTCTCCTGAATTCCCGATGTCTTGCAAGTGCCTGCCGCTGTCGAGATGGTTGTGGGGCACGTCGGCTATCCGCCGTACTTTCTCCGGTATCTCGATATTGCGAAACTTCTTGGTGTCGGGGCGATTCTGGTTCCTGGCTACGCGCGGCTCAAGGAATGGGCGTACGTGGGGTTCGCCGTCGACCTCTTATCGGCGATGTACGCGGCCCATGCAGTCGGCGATCCTCCCTGGCACTGCCTGTTCATGCTCATTGCCATCGGCGTGATGGCTTGGTCGTACGTGCTCCACCCTGAGATGGTCGATGGCAAACTGGTCGAGACGAACCGACCGGACAGCGTCACGCCGTGATCGCTGCTGGCCGTGCCGGAGTTGCTGGTTACGCACTGAAGTGCACATCACAGGAGAACCAACAACGGCGCGACGCAACCCTTATCTGAACTTCAACGGCAACTGCCGGACGCCGTGGGATTCTAGAAGGATTGCCTTGGTGGCGACCTGACACTGCAGTACTGCACCTTCATCCTTTCTGCAGCTACAAGGCGTCATAGCGCGTACATCGGAGAAACACATGACCGCTGCCTCAAAGCCCCTGATGAACATGTTCTGCATCATCGCCGGCATCCTCGCAGTCGTAGGCGTTGTATTCAGCGTCTTCGGTCTCGGCGTTCTCCCCGTGGACGAAAGCGTTCTGTTGCGTTGGGCGAGTGCGATCTATGGTGCGATAATGATAGGCTGGGGTACGACGCTGTTCTTGTTGGGTCGCCTCGCATTTCGCAGAAACGACGCCGTGTTGCTGAAAATCATGCTCGTTGGAATCGCGGTGTGGCTCGTCGTGGAGGTATTGTTTTCGCTGTACCTTGGTGTCTTCTTCAATGTTGGTGTAGACATCGCAGTCCTATTGCTATTTGGTCTGCCTTTGTTCATCGGTATCCGTCACATTGAGGCAAGCGAATCCGACGCCGTGTCGAGGAAAACGCAGCGATCGAATGACGCCTAACCTGAATGCTGTTCACATAAACGTTTTCGAGCGATGTTCCGCTCAGCCAACGCCTCGGATCACCTGCAGCGGTATTGCCGGAAGTGCGGACGGACCAGCCTAAGTGAACAGCATTGCGCCTAACCCGCCATCGAGCGGACGGTTCAGAGGCGGCTTCGCGCTTCGCGCCTTTTGGCCCGCCGTTCATGTCGAACGTTAGCCCGCCTCCGCCGCGTACCTTATTCTCCGATCATTTCCTTACTGGGAGCTTCGATGCACGAGCGCATGCGGTTGGCCCCAATGCTGTCAGTGCGGCGCGGCGCGGCGGCAGTTGAGTTCTACGCGCTAGCGTTTGGCGCGACAACGCTGTTTCGCATTGATGCGGACGATGGTGCCGTCGTCGCGCAGCTGTCCGCGCACGGTGCCGAGTTCTGGGTGGCTGACGAGTCGCCGGAGCATCAGAATTTCAGCCCGGAAACGCTGCAAGGTTCGACTGTCCGACTCGTGCTCAAAGTCGCCGCGCCACACGACGTCGTTGCCCGCGCGCTGCACGCTGGCGCTGACAGCGTGATGAGTGTCGATGAGCGCAATGGGTGGCTGCTGGGGCGGATTGTGGATCCGTTCGGCCACCACTGGGAGATTGGCAAGCCCCTCGCTGACCTCGGACGATGACAGCGGCACACGGTACATGAGTTTACCACGGGAGACTGCGATGAAAGCGTACGTTCTGATGTCCGGTGTGCTGTACTTGTTGTTAGTGTTGGCACACGTGGCGCGAGTCGTCGCGGAAGGCACGTCGGTCGTGCGTAACCCGACATTCGCCGCGACAACCGTCGCAGCGGTGCTGATGACTGGATGGTCGTGGCGGCTATTCCAGCAGGTGCGCCATGGGTCGGCGGGCTAACCCCAATACTGTTCACTTAGATCGTTTTCGCCGGCGTCTGGCCAGCACCCGCACACGGTAGGTTGCGCGTTTCGTGTGGCCTCGGGAGCGGGGGCGCAGATGATAATTACTCATCTTGCGCTTGACGCCGCGCGGGACGACGCGGCCGCGCTGTCGCGGCACGACTTCCGCGCGCAGTTCGACGAGAAGCTGCAAGGTTTATCAAGAGTGCCCTTGATCCGCTCGATCAAGGACTCTGACCCCGTGATCGCTCGCGGCGGAGCCGTACCGCGCGAGGACTATCACCGGTGGCGCAGCACGGTGCCATTGACCGCCGACCGCAGGGTTGCCGCCCCTCTTCCGCGGGCGTAGCGTGCCTCGAATACCGGTCACCGACTGCCAGACTCCCCGACTTTCTTTCTCCCCGAACGCGGAACCGTGATGCGCACCATCGCCCGATTGCTCGCTCT
>JANMWU010000770.1:0-3346 GCA_031380785.1 Gemmatimonadaceae bacterium | reverse complement strand
ATCGCGACTTGCGACCAGCCGCACCCGGCCACTGTTCACGTACGCGCGTTCGAGATCTTTGACGAACGTGCCAATCGGTACATGCTCGAGCGTGCGATTGCGAAACGAGCCGATGATCACGGTCGGCGTGGTTCCGCCATGTGCCGAGGCGAACTGATTGCTCCACTGGGCGTCGAAGCTCTGCGAGATCAGCGCGTTGGCGACGAGTTTCGAATCGACGTCGTTCCAGCGCCCAGAGAGATCGGTGACGCTGGCGGGATCGACGCGGCTGACGCGCTTGTTGTTGCATGCAGCCAGCGTGACAGCCGCCAGGCCGAGCGCGGCGGCGCGGCGGAGGGCAACAGTCGAGGGGAATGTCATGGCGTGCTCCGGATGGGTCGTGCGGTCGAAATCGAGGCGGCGCGGAAATGCGCGTTCGGTGCCTCACGATGGGGTCGTTGCACGTTGCGCGCCGATCAATCGCCCTCTATAACGAATTGAGTCGCAACGAGTTACACATGTCTCTCGGCCGCCGATGTCCTTTTCTGGTGACACATCTTGTCCATTCTGCGTTCGCAAATGCTGGCCACCACGATTACTGCCGTCGCACTGTTCGGTTGCGCCAGCCCCCGCCCGCTCAATCTCGGGCTACAGAACGGACGGCTTCGCCCCTGCCCTGAAACGCCGAATTGCGTGAGCTCGGAAGCGGGATCGGCGGTGGAGAAGCTGGTGTATCCGTTTCCGGCGCCCGGCGGGCGCGACGATCTGGCCCGCCTCGCGGCCATTGTCGCGGCATGGCCCCGCACTGCCGTGATCAGCCGCGGCGGCGATTACCTGCACGCTGAGTCGAAAAGTCTGATCTGGCGCTTCACGGATGACGTGGAGTTCCGATTCGATTCGGCCGCCAGCGTCATTCAGGTGCGCTCGGCGTCGCGAGTTGGCAAGAGCGATCTGGGTGTCAATCGCAAACGCGTGGAAGGGATGCGCGCTGCGTGGGCAACGGCGATCGTAGGGTTGCGCTGACGCACGGGTCCACGGGCGCATGCCTCAGCGTGCATTGCATGCGACACGCGCAACCGCAGCGGCCGAAGTCAGCGAGGCAGATATGCCACCACGCTGACTTCGATGAGAATGCCGCGCAGTTTTGCGCCGACGGTCGTGCGTGATGGATATGGCGTAGTGAAGGACGCTTTCCATATCTCATTCACGGCGCCCCAGTCGTCTTCATTGGTGAGATAGATCGTGGCCGTAATCACGTCGTCGAGCGCGGCACCGCCGGCCGCAAGCACTTCGCGGATGTTGCTGATGACCTGATGCGTCTGTTCCCCGACGCTGGTGCCGACAAGGGTGCCGGTGCGGAAATTCCGCGGCACCTGACCGGAGACATGCAGGAAGTCTCCCGCGCGAACGGCCGGGCTGTACGCACCCGCCGGGAGTGGAACATCAGCGGGCAGGAAGACAGGAGTCCAGCGACGGTCGGGCATGCGGGGAGTGCTCCGTGTGAAAGTGTGCGCTGGAGGGATAGCGCGCGGACGCATGGCTCGCTAATTCTTACGTGCGGCCGCCGCGCGCGGTTCGCAGCACTGCCCACTGTTCAACTTTTTTTTCTGGAGGTGATTCCATGGCCAGTCGCAGTCCTTCCGCCGGCTCGACCTGGGCAATCGGTCACCCGACCGTCGCCTGATTCAGTTGTCCAGGCCGTCGGCTCGCGATCATGTCGAGCCGGCGTCGAAGGCAGTACGGCCCGTCACTGCGCATCGCGGTGACGGGCCGTTCTGTGTCATGCACAAGACGTTTGGCTACGACGTCGGGCCGAGCGCGTTTTGCGCATCGAGCACGAAGCGCGGAATGTCCGACGCGAAGCGCGATTTGTCCGCGCGGCGGAAGAAATACTGCCCTTCCATATAGCCACTCGGCGACTTGAGGACGCAGAAGCTCTGATATTCATGCACGTGTCCGGGAGCGATCACCGGCAGTTCGCCAACTACGCCTTCGCCTTCGACTTCCGTGTCTTCGCCATCGCCGACCGAGTCGTGGATACGCCATTTGCGTGACAGCAGCTGCGCCGCCTGCTCACCGACGTTTTCGAGTCGCACGAAATACGCGAACACGAATTGCGCATGCGCCGGTTGTGATTGCGCCGGCAGAAAGACCGGGCGCACCGAGACCCGGATCCCGTGAGATTCGCGATAGAAGAAGGGCGGACGCTTCACGGCCGGAAGCTATCAACGGAGCGCAACGCGACGACAGGGTTCTACCGTGCCTCGGCGCCGCACGCCCAAGCCCTTTACAGCAGGGCTCGCTTGTCGCGACGGCAGCGCTCGCGCGGTCAACAAAGCAGCACTGCCTTACCGCGCCGGCGGCAAGGCAGTCGAGCGTCACTGTTCGTGCGTCGCGGTGCGCGCATCGCGACAACGACGGCCTACGGGAAGATTCCGAGATCCTGGTAGCTGACTGCGACTTTATTGATCGCACTGATAAAGGCGGCGGTCCGGATATCGGTCTTTCGGTCGTGGCTCGTCCAGCTGTCACGCACCTGATGCCAGGCCGAGATCATTGTGTCTTCGAGCCCGGAGTTCACCAGATCCGCCTCGTCAGCGCCGTGCGAAAGCGTTGCCATGCGTTCTTCGCCGAGTGTCTTGCCGGTGAGGTCTTCAACGGCGCGCAGGACATTCTTGAACGCTGTTTCCTCGAATCGCTTTTCCATGCGGCCGAAGCGCACGTGCGAAAGATTCTTCAGCCACTCGAAGTAGCTGACCGTGACGCCACCAGCGTTGAGGAACATGTCGGCCAGCACCATCACGCCGCGCTGATGCAGAATGCCGTCGGCTTCGAACGTCGTTGGGCCGTTGGCACCTTCGGCGATCAGTTTCGCCTGAATGCGCGGTGCATTTTCAGCCGTGATCTGTCCTTCAAGGGCGGCCGGCACAAGGATCTCGCATGGCAGTTCCAGCGCCGCGCGTGACTCGGAAAGGAACGTCGCGCCGGGGAATCCCTTCATCGTGCCGTGGTCCTTCCGGTACGCCATGAGCGCCTCCAGATCCAAACCGCGCTCGTTGTGCAGCGCGCCATCCGCCTCGGCAACCGCCACCAGCACACCACCGCCTTCCTGAAGGAACTTCGCGGCGTGGTAGCCAACGTTGCCGAGGCCCTGGATGATGAATCGCTTGCCCTGGACTCCGCGCGAGAGGCCGATCGCCTTCATGTCCTCGGTGTTGTCGCACGCTTCGCGTACGCCAAAGAAGATGCCGCGACCCGTGGCTTCGGTTCGACCGCGAATGCCGCCTTGCGCCAGCGGCTTGGCAGTGACGCAGGCCATCGCGTTGATGTCACCAACCGCGAGCTGCGCGTAGGTGTCGGCAATCCA
>JANMWU010000740.1:0-4080 GCA_031380785.1 Gemmatimonadaceae bacterium | reverse complement strand
CGATCACCAGGCCTGCGTCGGTAATGGACTGCTGGTCGACCAGCCGCTCGAGCAGGCTGGCGATTCCAAAGTCGGCCAGCAGTGCGTGCCCCGACGACACTAGAATATTTTCCGGCTTGAGATCGCGATGCACGATCCCGTGCGAATGGGCGTACTCGAGTGCCTCGGCCACATCGCGGGCAAGCCGCAGCGCGAGCTCGATGGACAGTCGGCCTTCGCGGTCGAGGAGGGCACGCAACGATTCTCCTTCAATGAGCGGCATGACGAAATACACAAGTCCGTCGGCCGTTCCCGAGTCGAACAACGACACGATATTGGGATGCTGCAACTTTGCGGTGATCTGGATTTCCCGCGAAAAGCGATCCGCCGCCAGCGTGAGTCTGAGTTCCCGTCGCACAACCTTGATCGCGACATCGCGCCCGTGCCGAGGCTCGTGCGCGCGGAATACAACTGCCATCCCGCCCTGGCCGATGATGTCCGAAACGTCGTACCGCGGCGCGAGGGCGTCGCGAATAGTCGCGAAAAGATTGCTACCGCTTGTGAGCTCCTCCAGCCTTCGCGTCGCGTCGTCCCCCGAAGCCGCCGCCGGCACTTCGGCGTCCGCGCTCACGGAGACGTCAGCCGAAGCCTGACGATGGCCGGGGCATTTGAGACGTCTCTCCGGACAACGCTCAACAGTCGACACGAGTAAACGGGCACGATCAGCGCGTCAGAAGCGGGGCTCGTCGAAGTCGACAGCATCGATGCCGCCAGCGTCGGCGGTAGCGCTTGTGTCAACACAAACTTCAGATCGCGTGCACCCTCCCAGGCGATCAGTTCCTGTGGCGCGAAGCCGACGTGGTTGGCCACGAGGTCTCCGATCCACCCTGCCGGAACTGGCGAGATTTCGAAGTCGCCAGACGCGGCCGCTACCGCGCCAACGCCGGTTCCGCGCAGCGTGATGGCACCGCCGCCCAGCGAGTTTCCGGCGAAGTCAAACACATGGCCGGAGATCTTTCCAGGCGTCGCCGCACCCGTACCTCGGGCGGCGCAGTCATCCCACACACGGTAAATGCGGGCAGGCCCCGTCCACTCGGTTCGCACTGTCAGCCGAATGGCTCGCGTCCCCGCCCGAATGCGTATGAAATGCACCGGATCCGGTGGGGAGGTCGTGCGAGTAAGCGACAGCAGAAAGGTGCGCGGAAATGATGTCTGAACGAGTTGCGGCACCAGTGTGCTTGGGGCAGCCGGAAACGATGAGATGCGGAATTCACCATGCTGAATGTCAGCGCCCGCGCCAACGTTGCCAATTGAAAATGCCTGAACACCCGGCAGCGCCGCGGCCAGGAAACCCAGTTCCGTATCGGCGGCGCGATAGCCAACTGCTACATCGTCCGGGAACGGTCCTGTGATCAGTCTGACGTGCTCATCGCGGTCCCAGGCGACGCCACCGGTTCTCGTCACCCAGACGGTGTCCAGGAAGCGGACGACCTTGGGGGAAAACTCACCCTGCAGTGGTTGGGTCGTCGCCTTGAGGTGGGCCCGACGAATGTCTTGCACGACATCGCTACGGTACCCACGGAGACCAGTGTCAGCCAACGCGTTTGCGAGTGCCATTACCGCAGCAGGCGTGCGGATGTCGCCCAGCACGAGCGCCGCTCGACCCTGCGTGGTCGCTTGGAAGTTATCGAGAAAACGTTTCACGTACGCTACGGAGTCGGCACCTGTCAGGTGCGCCTGACGCGCGGCGGTGCCGTATCGCGAAAGAAGATTTTTTTGCCAGTCTTCCGGTAATTGGTGCAGAACTCGGTCCAGTGGCACCACCGCGTTGTTGCCGAGCGCGGCCACGGCCGCTCGCTCGCCGCGTTCGCATTCGTCACAGAAGAACCACGATTGAAGCAACGCGGTTCGTTGCGCGGTCAGCCCTTCCGACCAGTACTCGGCGCGCGAACAGGCCGCCGCCAGCACGGCTGTAAGCGTCAATAGCTGCGCGGCAACGCGGCAGCGGTGGTGTGGCATCGAGTACCTCAAGGCTTGCCGACATCCAGGGCGAGCTTTGGACACGGATCCTGCGTGTCACGGGAGCCCTGACAGGGCAGGGTGTCGCCCGAGCGAATCGTCTCCGGCGTGGTGCCGGTTCGCCTCACGTTCACCCACGATCGCTCGTCCACGTTCATGCGGAATACCTGACCGAGCGAGAGGTTGTCGCGCGGCAGTCCGCTGGTCGCGTTCTCCTGCGCCCACATCAGGTTGGTGGAGTCGAACGTATTGAGGAACGTTGTGTGGCCCCCGCGCCAATCGGTGCTGAGCGTTGCCTTGGAAAGACCCATGAGATGTGCCAGTTCGTGCGCGAGCGTCGATGTCAGCATGCGACGCCGCGATACGATCACTAGCCTGGGGCCGCCGCCGGCCGACGCACACGCCAGACCTCTCACATCTCTGTCCACTCCGAAAATGATCTCTTCGACGTATACAATGTTGATCGTGCCCTGAACTGGTTGGGGGATGCCAAGTTGACTCGTTGCGTCGAGACACGGATCGGCGTCGCTATCGGCTACGTTGGCGCTATAATTGCGGTCGGATCCATCGGCGCCACCTTGGCCGGCGACGAATCGGAATGACATGCCAGCGCGTCGCGCAGCGTAAATACTGTTCGCATAGTCGACGTCATGCGTCGCCGCATCCACGGGATCTAACCCGGTGGGCAGAATCGCCCGATACCACGCGACCACGTCTACGACCAGCGGCTCAGGAAGCGTCGCGGACACGTTGTCGAGAGCCGGCTTCCACAATCTGGCGAGATCGAAGAGTACGCCGCGATTGATATCGAATGCGGTCAGTCTATCCGCGCATCCAGTACGGGTCGTAAGGTTCTCGGTCAGTGACGCACTGGTCGACACGCGGTAGAGCAGGTCGTGGTAACACCGCCCCGAACTGTTGTCCGTTGCGTCGATCAATACCGCGGCCACAGGGTTGCCGTTCACGTGCGGAACGCTGACTACGTCACCACTCGCCAACGCGGGTGCCACATTCAACGTCATCGTCGCCGCCTGACCACCGACGGTCAGGTCGATGCGGTGGGTGCCGACCGTGAATCCGGATACAACCGTTGCGCGCTCAGTTTTGCTGGAAAGACTCGTTTCGATACTCGACCACGAATACAGTCCGGGGTTTACCAAAGGCGTGCCGTCGGCGGCTCGGGCGATGCCGAACAACTCGAATGTCGACCCGAGCACCGTGTAAACAACCGGTGGCACGATTTCGACCGACGACACGGCAGGTGGCGGCGGCGGTTCTGGTGGCCGATCAGGACAGCCGGTGCACATCAGGGTCAGCGGCAGCCACCGCCACCGCCGCACTGTCCGCGGCCTGGTGATCTGCATCCTGTTGGCACAATCGCTTCGAGGCAGTCCGACCATCGAACCTCCCATGTACCACCGTCGAGCGCCGAGGCTCACGTTCGGGCCTCGTACGCCCCAGTGCTCGCCGCGGCTGAAGTTCGCGCCCGAGCTGCCGCAGCGCCAGAGTAACATGGCGTCTCGCAACACCGCAGGCGTATGGTGGTCAGGCAGGTCAGATGCACCGGAGCAGTCTCCCACTCGTACCGCGGCCGCCGAACGGCGAGAGGTGCGGCGCGATTGCCGCGCGTTTCGTAACGCGCGGCGAACAACTGGTTGCCGAAGTCCGAATGGTTGGTGCCAAGCGGCACCTCAGCCTCCACGGAAACGGCGGCGTCCCGACTCGGCGCGACGCACGCGAGCGCCGCGCGGCGATTGTCTGCGCGATCAGGCCGAACGGTCAGTCACGAACGTGCCGAGGGCATCGAGCAGCGCCGCCGGCTGCTCCACGTACGGCACGTGGCCGCAGTCCGCCAGCGTGATCAGCGTCGCTTCAAGCGCGTCCGCTGTCGTCCGTGCACTGTGCAGCGGGATGGGATCACGGTCGCCGTGGACCACCAGTGTCGGCAGCCGCACCGACGGCAGCCTGGTCAACAACGCGGGCCCATTCACACTGGCCCACGTCGATTGCATCACGCGCCCGGTGACGCGGAATGGCGTGAGATTGGCGGATCGCTCCGGATGTGCAAAATACCCGGCCACG
>JANMWU010000724.1:0-2423 GCA_031380785.1 Gemmatimonadaceae bacterium | reverse complement strand
TTGTTCCTGACCGCCGCAATGCGCCTCGACAACTCGAGCGTGTTCGGCGTCGGCTCGCGCAATTTCGTGTACTACCCGTCGATCAGCTCGTCGTACGTAATCTCGGACGAGAAGTGGTTCCCGAAGGCCAGTTTCATCAATCAGCTGCGTCTGCGCGGCTCGATCGGTGAGGCCGGCAACCGTCCGACGTTCCGACAGTCCGAAACATTCTTCAACTCTGTATCGGTGAACGCGGCGTCATCCGACGCCAGCATCCCGGCCGTGACCATCGGCGGTCCGGTCGGCAATGCGTTGCTCAAGCCGGAAATCACGCGCGAGGTTGAAGGCGGTTTCGATTTCAACTTGCTCAGCAATCGAGTCGAGGGTGAATTCACCGCGTTCAAGAAGGATACGCGTGACCTGCTCGTGGGTCGCGTGCTGGCGCCTTCACTTGGCGTGGCCGCGAACCAGAACGTGAACCTGTCCAAGATGACCACCAAGGGTCTCGAAGGCACGGTAAACTTCAAGCTTATCGACGGCCGCAACTTTGCCTTCGCGCAGCGGTTCACGGCCACGGTGTACAACAACAAGATCGCCGCCCTCGGTACCATCGACGGTCAGCCTATTGCGCCGATCGTCTTCGGCTCGCAGCAACATCGTGCGGGCTTCCCAGCCGGCGCGTACTTCCAGCGCAAGATCCTCGGCTATTCCGACAAGAACGCCGACGGCATCATCAGCAACGTGAACTGTCCGGCGTACGGTGGCCTGGCCAATTCGGTGCTGGTTGGTGGCGGGCCCTGCGAAATTCAGCTGTCCGATTCGCTCGAGTACATCGGACCGTCGGCGCCGAACCAGCAGATGTCGTTCCAGTCGATCGCCACGGTATTCAAGAACTTGCAGTTCGCCGTGCTCTTCGACTGGCGTCGTGGCGGCTTTCTGCACAACTTCACCCGCGAGTTCCGGAACAACGGCGGCTTCGCCAATGGCCCGGACTACTGGGATATTCGCGCTCCGCAGTCCGACCAGGTGAAGTCAGCGGCGCGCGCTATGGGCACGAGCGCCGGCTACATCGAGAACACCGATTTCGTGCGACTCTCGGAAGTGTCGATGACATGGAACGTGCCGGCAGCAGCGGCGCGCATCTTCAAGTCGGGCGGCATGAGCCTCACGCTGTCAGGCCGCAACCTTGGCCTCTGGACGAACTACACGGGCTTTGACCCGGAAGTGATCAGCAATCTGAGTGCGGGGAACACTTTCACCGTCACTGACTTCCTGACCAACCCGCCGAGCCGCTCGTACACGCTCCGCGTGAACTTCAACTTCTGAATATTGCCATGACTCTCTCTTTCGAGACTTCGCGGCGATCCCTCGGAATCCTGCTCACGGGTGCCAGCCTGTCGCTTGCCGGTTGTAACGTCGACAAGACGCTGCTCGTGAAGGATCCTGACGTCGCCAATCCAGGCTCGCTCAACGACGTGACCGTACTTCCGACGCTGCGCGCCAGCACCCTCTCCGATCTGCAGGTGGCGATGGGCGCCGGCGGTGAGGACGGCGTTGTGACTGAAGGTGGTCTGCTTGCCGATGAGCTCATCTGGGCCGAGACCTTTCCGACCCGCGGTGAGATGGATCAGCGCAACACGAATCCGATCAACGGCACGCTCAGCGTGATCTACAACTCGCTGCAGCGCGCGCGGGCAACGGCGGACCGGACCGCTGCGGCGTACTACAAGCTGGCACCTACGCTTGCGGCAAAATCGGAAGTTCAGGCGATTGCCGCCTATACATACATCATGCTCGCCGAGAACTACTGCAACGGCGTGCCGGTGTCCGATTTCGATGTGAAAGCCGGCACATTCCAGCTCGGCACACCGCAGACCGGTATCCAGCTATTCACAACGGCACTTGCCAAGCTGGACTCGGCGAAGGTCGGCCTGGACAGCACGGTGGCCGGCAACGCGAGCATCGTCAACCTGATCCGCGTCGGTCGCGGTCGTGCGCTGCTGAACCTGAACCGTCCGGTGGACGCAGCAGCTGCCGTCACGCTCGTTCCGACGTCGTATCGCTACACACTGTTCCACAGTGAGAACACAGCACGGCAGAACAACGGCATTTTCCTGCCGACGCTGAACTTTCCGCGCTTTTCCGTTTCGGCAAGCGAAGGTGTCAACGGGTTGCGGTTCCGTCTGGACAGCAGCGATGCGCGAGTCTACGCACCGCGCGGTCGCGGTCTGGCGCTGTCGCCGAGCGTTGGTGCTGACAACCTGACGCCGATGTTCCTGCAGACGAAATATTCGTCGCGCTCAGCCAACCTGATCTTCGCTGATGGCGTGGAAGCGCGTCTGATCGAAGCTGAAAATCTGGCGCGCAGCGGCGGTGCATACGTTGGTATTCTGAACACGATGCGTGCGCAGCTGCCGACGCTGATTACGGCTGTTCCCGGCCCG
>JANMWU010000568.1:0-5052 GCA_031380785.1 Gemmatimonadaceae bacterium | reverse complement strand
GTGCGACTGAAGCGATGGAACAGCGACCATGCGAGCGCCATCGCGACCAGCGTCTGCAACGCGAGCATCGACGGCAGAACCAGTCGCGCCAGCCGCGGCAAACCAGCGATGCTCTGTTCGAAGCGATCCAGCACAGCGGTCGTGGCGCTATCGGCACGCGCAGTGCTCGCTCGCGTCATCTGCGATCGGGCCACGTGCCAGTTGTTGAGATCCGCATTGCCACGGACTTCGAGCACCGCATCCACCGTTCGATCAAGTGCCGCCGGTCCTGACGGCGTCACCACCACCAGCAGCGCCGATACGATGAGCGCCGACAGCACTGCAACCACACCTTTACCCAGAAATCGCGACGAGCGCGACGCCATCAGCGAGAGGCCGAGACAGCCAGCGGCGAGCGTGGCCCATGCAGCCGCCAGCACATCGCTGCTGACACCGCCGCGCGCCGCGTCTGCGACCGACCAGATCGCGAACGCCAGCGCGAAAACCGCGCGCACCGCACTTCCACCATTCCACCATCCAACCAGCGAGCAGGCGGCCACTGACGGCAGCAGCAGCAGCAGTGCGCGGTGAATCGGTAACAACGTCTGCGCGACCGGGAGTTCGGCGGCGATGAAGAACGCCATCAGCGCCAACCCCAGCCACCACCAGCCGCGCCGCGGCGCGGCTGCAGTGGCCTCCTTCATCGAAGAATCAGGCCTTGCTCGAGCGCGTGTACGGCAGCAGCGCCAGATAGCGCGCCTTCTTGATCGCACACGCCAGCTGACGCTGGTGACGCGCGTCAACACCGCTCAACCGGCTCGGCAGAATCTTGCCGTTCTCGGTGATGAAGCGACTGAGGAAGCGCTCGTCCTTGTAGTCCACGAAACGGATTCCAGCCTCGTTCACCGGGCTGGGCTTTTTGTTGCGGCGGGCCATGGGCTAATCCTCGTCGTCGTCGTCGTCGCCCGCTTCTTCGGCGCGGCGCTTGGCTTCCAGCTGCTCTTCGGTGAGCGGCGGGGCACCCAACTCGTGCTCATGCAACGAGATGAGGTAGCGGAGCACGCCGTCATCGAGCTTCAGCGAGCGCTCGAATTCTGGCAGCTTGCCGGTTTCGGTCGTGAAGCGTGCCACGACGTAATAGCCGGTCTCCTTCTTCTTGATCTGGTAAGCAAGCTGGCGGCGGCCCCAGAGGTCGAGCGTCGCTTCATTGGTCAGCGACAGCAGGCCATGATGGCGGGCGAGCTTTTCGGCGATCACGCCATCTTCGAGCGCGGAGTCGAAGATGTAGACAGCCTCGTACGGACGCATGATTGCGGTCACGAGCGGCAATCCTCCCTGTGGTCAAAGCCGCCCCCCGCGGGTTGCCGACGCAGGAGGAGGGGAATGAAGGCGGCCCGAAGCAAGGGCTGCCGTTGTCCCGCGCGGACAGCGTCCGGTGCGGACAGCGTCCGGTGCGGACTAGCCCTACAATATAGCGACGGCGGGGCCGCGAGGGAACTGCCGCGCTGCCGCCGCGGCATATGGTTCCAGCGTCAGTCCCCGCGTACGTTTTCCGGATGAACGCTGAATCGCTCCTGGCCGCCATTGCGCGTGCGATCGCTGCCCGTCGCCTGGACGCGGTGCTGATCGGGAATGCGGCCGCCGCGATTCAGGGCTCGCCCGTCACGACGATGGATTTCGACTTCCTGTTTCGGAAAACGCCGACCAATCTCACAAAGCTCAAGCGGATCGCCGACGATCTCGGCGCGATTGTGTTGCGACCTTACTATCCCGCGTCGCAGCTGTACCGAATGACGCGAGAGCGCGATGGCCTGCAGCTCGACTTCATGGCGAAGATAGATGGTATCCGATCTTTCGAGTCACTGCGCGGTCGATCAAGCATCGTGGCATTCGGTGACCACGAGCTTCGAGTGGCGTCGCTGGCGGATATCATCAAGAGCAAGGAGCGTGCGGGGCGCGAGCAGGATCTCGCTGTGCTACCGATTCTCAGGCGCACATTGCGTGAAAAAGAAGCAGAGTGAACCCGCGCAGCGCGATGCTCTGAAGCGGGAGAGCGAGCGAATTCTGGTGGAGCAGATCCGGCGACAGCTGGCGCTGCCGCCGTCGAAACGTACCAATTTTCTGCGTGTCAGATTGCCGGGAGGAGGGACTGCGTTGTAGTGCGCCTTCATGCTGCGCCCCACGTTTGCGGAGCGCCCTCGGGCAAACCCCTCACTGAATCGTCAGCGCCACCTTCCCGATGGTACCGTTACCTTCGACAAGCGCGTGTGCCTCGCCAATTTGGGCCAGCTCGAAGCGCGCATCGATGCGCGGCGCAATGCGGCCCGACGCGAGCCACGGCAGCACCTCACGCTCGTACGCCTGTGTGACAAGAATCCGCTCCTCGATCGGCCGCGCGCGCAGCGTGGTGCCCTGCACGGTGAGGCGTTTCCCGAGAATCGTGACCAGGCTGACCATAGCCTTCGGGCCGGCAAGGGAGCCAACCAGAATCAGCCGGCCGCGCATGGCCATCGCCGACAGGCTCTCGGCCGTGTAGTCGCCACCGAGCAGATCAAGCACGACGTCCACACCGCGGCCGGCCGTCCACTGATTTACGGCCTTCGCGACCCACCCCGGTTCGCCGGGCTGACAACCGTCGCGCATGCCCATGGCGCGGGCGGCGTCGAGTTTTGCAACACCGCGCGCGGTGCCAAACACTGTCGCGCCGCGGGCTGTTGCCAGTTGCACGGCAGCCAGGCCAACCCCGCTTCCGACCGCATGCACGAGCACCGTGTCGCCAGCGCGGAGCTGCGCCTGGCTCACCATCGCATCGTGCGCGGTGATGTACACCTCCGGTGACGCGCCAGCGATTTCCCAGGTCAAGCCATCCGGCACGCGCGCGACCGCGCGTTCGTGCGTGACGAGATATTCCGCGTGCGCGCCGCCTCCCACCAGCCCGCACACGCGATCTCCCACCGACAACGACGTGACGCCGTCACCGGCAGCAGCGATTTCTCCGGCGAACTCGAGCCCGGGAATATCCGCCGGCACGCCAGCCGGCGCCGGGTAGCGACCGAGGCGTTGCAGCAGGTCGGCGCGGTTGATGCCAGACGAGCGCACACGCACCAGGACTTCGCTGCGTCCGGGCACTGGCACTGGACGAGATTCGATTGCAAAAACTTCCGGTCCGCCAGGCCGCGTGATCACAGCGGCGCGCATCGTTGATGGGAGCGTCATGCCATCAGTCTTACGCAAAACGCGCCCCGATACAATGAGATATCGGGGCGCGCTGACCTGCAGCAGGACGATTTACTTCGGGAACGGCAGTGGAGGTGCAGCCGTGATGAAGCCGCTGGCGACTACCAGCACCTGCGCCGATGTCCTGGGCGTATCAAACGCGCCGTTGTTCACCGTTGCCGACACGCCGAGGATCGTGCGGATGGCCGCCGCGTGCTCGGCCTCGACGCCAAGGATGCTGCCCGCGGTGCCGAGCGTTGCGACAACGTCGAGGTTCGCAGCCTGGCCGAGGTACGCCGTCACGCCGGTGTCCTCGAGCGCCATCGACGTGGCGAGGAAGCTCGCCGCGCTTGCGTACGATGATCCGAAGTTGAAGCGGAAGGAGCCACGTGCCAGCGCGTTTGCAGCGAGCGCGGTGCGCAGCGCGACGACATGCGTGATCTCATGATCGCGAACCACGCGGATGAACGCCGCCACGTTCAATGTCGACGGCGCCGGTGCGGCGTAGCTGCTCAGTCCCGGAACGGTACCGGGTGACGCATTGCCGTCCGGATCGATGTTGGCAATGGTAGCACCCGTCGGCAGCGTGCCGCCGGCATCAGCGCGCAGATAGTACGTCGCTTCGAGATACTCGAGCGTCAGTGCGTAGTTCAGAATGTCGGTGTCGGTCAGATTCGGTTCGGTTTCGCCGGTGCTCTGCGCGTGCAGCATGCCGGTGATGCCGTAACCGTCCATGATCATGGGCGCCAGCGCGGCCGCTCCAGCGACGACGGCCAGCTTCGACAGAAAGCCGCGCCGACCGGTAGTGTCGTTCAGCTCATCCGCATCGAGCGTGATGATCCGTGATGAATTCGATGCCATTGTGGTGTGCTCCGTATGCGATGAATGAGGAAAGGACGTGGCGAAGCTTGGTCTGCGATGCAGCAGAGAGCGTTAGCCGAGTCCTTTCTTGACGAAGCCAGTTCCAACCACGGCGGTCACGACATCTGCAGCGGCCACGCCGACTTCGAACGCAAGCTGCACCGGTCCGGCGCTGGCGTTGTTGTAGACGCGGATCGCAGCCAGGTGGCGGCACTCGATGGTGTAGATCGAGCCGGCGGTGGTGCGTACCGCACGTGACGTGATCGAGCCCAGCGCGCCGAGATAGGCGCCGACGCCGGTCTTCTCGAGCACTTCGGACGTGGCGAGGAAAGTGGCCTGAGAATTGAGGCTGGTGCCGAAGTCGAACGCGACGTCAGCGGATGTGAACGCGCTGGCACCGAGCGCCGTTTGCAGTGCGCTGACGTGCGTCTGTTCATGGTCGCGAATGTTCGTCGCGAGCGTCAGCACCGCACCGGAAAGAATGCCTTTCGCAACGGCCTTGGTGTAGAAGTCCGACTCGAGCAGTTCGAGGAAAAGCGCGAACTTGAGGATGTCTGTGTCAGACGTCAGGGGCAGAGTTACAACGGCCTTGCTGACCGGTGCTGTCGTGGAGTCCTTGCCGCAGGCGGCGAGCAATCCTACAACCGAACCGGCGGCGCCGATCGCGCCAGCAGTCCGCAGAAAACTGCGGCGATTGGTGTCAAAATTGATTGTCGAGAACAGATCGTTGCCGGATGTTTCCGGTATTGACTCGGGCATGATGCATGCTCCAGGCTGGTGGCGAATCAGGCGGGCAGGAATACCCGCTGATGCCGTTACGCCCGTCATCACGCATCGGATCTCTCAAATTTTCACGCGGCGAACTCAGCGGAGCAGCGCGGTCACTGAATCGAGTGATCCATCGGTCACGGCTGGACGCAATTGCAGCAGCTGCGCGAGCAATGCATAGACGTGCACATTGGCAAACGGCGGCACGGTCGCTCCGCGGCGGAAGTC
>JANMWU010000517.1:0-4642 GCA_031380785.1 Gemmatimonadaceae bacterium | reverse complement strand
CGAAGGCGACGGCCGTGCGATTCGCGGTCGCGCAGGTGAAATGCCGGCCGACTTTCGGCTCGACGACCGCGAAGATATTGGCCGTCCCGCAGCGCTGATAGTCGGTGTCGCGCTTCGCCACATGACCGGGTCGCGCGGGCCGAGGCGGCCGGACGTCGGCGTGCAAGGCGACGGGCTTCTCATCCAAACAGACCACCGGTTCGGCGGCGCTATACGGCCGTTCGTACACCGCCAGCACATCTTCCATGCACGCGACGTAGGCGGCATCCAGTTCAGCGATGCACCACATTTTTTTCCCGCCACGGCTTGAGGTCGTGGCTCTCCAACAGCACCCGGATCGTCTCCCGGCCGACCTGGGACACCAGTTTGCGCTTGACCGCCTGTTCCGTGATTAAACGCACGGTCCAGCGTGCGGCGCCGGGTGGCGGATCCGCGCAGACCATTGCGATGATCCGCTGCTTCTCGGCCGCTGTCAAGAGTTCGGCCGCGCCGGGGCGTGGACGCTCATAGAGGGCTTGGTCGAGGCCGTGGGTCCGATAGCGCTGCGCGATATTGCGCACCGCTTGCGGCGAGAGCCGCACCGTCAGGGCAACGGTGGGCGCGCTATCACCGCGATCCAACGCCAACAGCGCGAGCGCGCGCACAACGACGCGCACCGGCTGGACGCCGCGATGGACGAGCGCATCCAACACCTTTCTGTCCGGCGGCTTCACGCGAAACGGCAACGGAGGACGTGGCATCCAGTAGCATAGGACGTCACTCGCGATTGCGCTAGATTGTTTACCTAGTCTTTAACCGGTCGAAGACCTAGAAGACAATCCAGCTATACAGGTACACGCGATTGTTATCCGATGCGTTGCGACCACTCCCGTCGTAGTTGGTTGCGGCACCGTTGAACGTGAAGAATCGCGTGTACTGGATTCCCAGACGGAAGTTCTGCCATGGATTGACGACCATTTCGCCGAGTGCGCCGGACGAGTTTGGCGATCCGGTCCGGCTGCCACTCGTCGAGGCGGGTGCATAGTGCAATGCGTCGCGCGTTCCGCTGGTGGCAAAGCCGCCCACGGTATAGCCGAACGTGGCACTCGGCATGAAGGTCGCGCTGGCGCGAAAATCGTCGACAGACCGCGTGGCAACGCTTGCGGCTGCGGCCTCAAAGGCTGATGCGGTCGTCTGTCGCTCGTGGATGAAAGCGGAACGGAGAATAAAGACACGATCACCGGACGTGCGACTTTCATACTGCACGTCGGCGCCCATGTCCATGTAGTGGTCGGTGGCTCCGCCCACGCCCGCTACGTACAGCCTCGAGTCCATACCGAAGGCACCGAGCGACACGTGCCCCGATCCGGCGTCTCGCGTCACTACGACTCGGCCGTACGGCGTCACGTGACGGAGCACGTTGCGCGCGGACGAATCGGGGGGCGGTGCCGTCCCTTGCTGCGCGGTGGTGTACATCGTGAATTCGCTGTACAGCAAGTTGTTCCACAGGCCATACACTCCCAACCCGGCGACGCTCTGGCCGAGCGCACCTTGTACAAGCGGACTCGCGGCGGGCATCGGGGCTGCCTGGCTGCCCATGAACGGCCAGCTCCACGCGGGCACGGTGTTGAACACATCCTGCACGGTGGGGTTGTTGTGCAGCGTGACGCCGTACAGGAGATCGCGGCCTCCCAGTGAGCCATGATCGGCATAACGAATATCGACATTATCGATGCCGAATTTTCCGCTGCTCGCAGAGTACGTAAACTGCGCGAACACGCCGACTCTTGGCGCCACTTCTCCCGCCAGAAACAGACTCGCCTGCTGCGGAAACGACGCCGAAGCATTCTGCGTGTCGGGTATTCGCTTTTCCAGCGCTGTCAACGATGTGACGAACATCGCGCTCAGCGGCGGGATCGGCGACAGCGACAGGTTCTGGCGCTGCGTTGAATCGCTCATGTTCCGGATCGTCTTCAATCCCGTCATCGTGTACCCGTTGAGCTTGAACTGGCGACCAAACGGGGTCAGCTGCGGAAACTGGAAGTGGCAGACGTTGCAGGCGAGGCCAGTTTGCCGCGAGTAGCTGGGCAACATCTGCGCCCGGCGCAACACCGTACGGTGTATCAACCGATTGGTATCAACACCAGAGTCCAGCGTCACATCCCGATGTCGCGTGCGTGTCATCGTCGAGGGAGACAGCGCGCCGACCATGGCGACGGAGACGATGCCAGCCCGACGGAGTGAAGTGAAAAGCATTTGAAGACCTCTTGATTGGAGACCTTTGCGTCAGGGCCAGTGATCTGGCGCGATGTGACGAAGCGGCAGATCTGGCGCGAATGCCGGCTACGGTTGCACGTGGCGATGATTTACTGCCCAGACATATGCCGCGACTTGTCTCACCTGCTGATCACTGATGCCGTTTGGCCGCGCAATCATTGCGGTATTTGGCACTCCGCTCACGACGACGCGAAAAATCTCTGCCATCGAGCCACCCTTCGCGTCCTTCCACGCGTGTTCGAGAAGTGTCGGGCCGATGACGCCCTGAAGATTCTCTCCGTGGCAGATGATGCAGCCGCCAGTGCCTCGGAAGATCGCCCGTCCGCTGGCGATGACCTTTTCTGTGACGAAGCTGGTGTCAGGGAACTGAGGCAGCGCCGTAGCGACGGTCTGCGCCAGGGCAGCCGGGATGGCGCTCATTGTGCAGACGCACATCACCGCGCATATCGTGGCGCGCGCGCTGTGGTGAACGGCGTATGTCGCGATGCGATGACGAAGCGTCGATGCGCACGCATGATCACGGAATAGCATGGCTCTCTCTCAGGTATGCGCGATATGTATGTACCGGCTGCGCGCACGTCTGTAGGGCGAACCGGAAGCTTTGGAAGAAGCTGATCAGGTAGCGGACGCGTCTTTTTGCGCACCCCGCTGCCCGCGTGCGCATCGCGGCGGTGGTCACTGCACCCTGAGTACCGTCGGCGAGGTTGTGGACGCTCAGCCTCTTGCGCGGAATTGCAACGCCGGCTGGGGCCACAAGACACGACCGACTGCCACAAGACTTCGGCGACGCTTCACTGGTTCGCGGGCTCGCGCCCCGGATCCTGACCAGCATGGCGCGGGGGTTTGGCGTTCCGGCGATCCAAAGCCAACAGGCGTTGGCAGCATGTCTCGGCGGCCACGAGATCACCCTTCGCCATGAGAGCCTCGCCCAGACTTGTCGTATCCGTTTGGTGATGCAGGAAATCGCTGGACGTTGAGTCGAAAGAGTTGGATCGCATCGTCGAGCCGATTTCCACTCATCAAGCGATAGCCGAGTGAATTCAGGTCCTCTTCATCCCCGAATTCCAGCTCTGCGCCCTTCGTGCGCTGAAGCGATTGATAGAGGTCGATGAATTGTGCGATCCGAAGACTGTCGACCTACCGATCGAGGTAGTGTGCGAGCGACCGTTTCGGCTGGCTGGTGTGCTTTTCGCACACTTGGGAGCACTTGCATTGAACGCGATCAGGGCAGGTTTGCGTATGTTTTTGCCGCATGTACGCCACGTGTATTCACTGCCAGAGCGCCCTTGGCCGCAACGAGCTCCTCGAGACGCTGCCTGTCGGCCGGCGTATCGCGTTCGACGAAGCTGCGGGCCGACTGTGGGTGGTGTGCAACGCGTGCAGACGCTGGAATCTGGTGCCCTTCGAGGCGCGCTACGAGGCGATTGAAGCGAGTGAACGACTGTTTCGCGAGTCGCGGTTGCGGATGTCCACCGGACAGATCGGCCTCGCGAAAACCCGCGAAGGGACGGAGCTGGTGCGAATCGGGACGCCGCTGCGGCCCGAGATGGCCGCGTGGCGCTACGCAGGCAGTCTCGCCAGGCGGCGACTGCGATTCGCGGTGACAACGGCGCCAGTCACGATCGGGCTCGCAGGCGTCGCGAAGATGCTGCCAATACTCGCATACGTGCCCGGCCCAGGCGGGCTCGGGCTTTTCGCCGTTGCCAGCGTGTCCGCCTTTGTTGTGCGCTTGGCGAATCGTCGAAAACTTGCGACTCTCGATGTGCATGGGACACCCGTCGACCTGAACCGCGATCTGGTGAGCCGCATCCGGATTGATGCATCCGACCCTCAGGTATTGCGCCTGCTGTTGCCGACCATCCCGTCGCGTCGCATGAGCGCCAGTGGCTTCGACATGTTGACAGGTGATACGGATGAGCGCGTGGTCGTTGGTAGAGTTGTTGTGTCGGATGATGCCGCCGCCGACCGGCTGCAGCGATACGTGACCGCTGACGGAGATCTGTCACACCTGCTGCGCGTCATCATGCCGATCGTGAACGAGGCTGGCGCACCGACGACGGTCATCTCGGATGCCACAGATATGCTGTCACGCTACGATCCGGATCCTCGCTACCTCATGTTCGGCAAGCGCAAAGACTGGAGCAAGGCGAAGCGACTGACACTGGCAGATGTGAGTGAACCTCGGAGACTCGCGCTCGAGATGCTGGTGCATGAGGAGAGCGAACGCCGTTGGCTCAGCGGAGAGTTGAACGCACTGGAAGCAGAGTGGGTTCGTGCGGACGAGATTGCGTCGATTGCGGACGGGCTGACGCGGGATCCGGCGATCGAGGCTCGGCTCAGTGAGTTGAGTGAAGCGGCGCGCGACGGGCGCAAAGTGTGAACACCT
>JANMWU010000564.1:0-4757 GCA_031380785.1 Gemmatimonadaceae bacterium | reverse complement strand
CCATGGCGCCGCCGATTGCGACTGTGAGTGGCGCCGGCGCCTGTGTGGAGCGTTGCACGAGTTCGGGATTGGTGCCGAGTATGAACAACGGACTGATGAAGGCTGCGGCGCCCCAGAACGAAGCCAATGCAACGCGCGAAGTCTTTCGCACCGTAGCTGGCTGGCGTTGTTTCAGCGAGCTGAGAGTGTCGTGATGAGTCGTGCCACGCAACTTTATCGCTTCATCACCGATGTACTTCACGCGACCGTCACGTCTCTTCGCTTCCTCGTTGACGAGCCCGTTCGTGAGTGACCCTATGCGCGTGTCCTCTGCCGCCACCCGCTGCAACAGTGGCGCACGAAAGGGCGTCAGTGCGCGGGAGAGATCAGCACGGCGACCAATGATCTCCGCGAGTACATTGGGATTGCTGCGATAGGCGGTGAAGGCGTCGCGCAGCGCGACTGCGATCCGCGCATCCATCATCGCGATCAACGCATCCCACCATCGCGGTGCCGCGTCGCGAGCCTGCGATGCGGCGAGGACGAACGCCGTCGTTGCTTCCAGTGCGGCGAGCTCACTCTTGCTGCCGGCAGCGGCAGCGATGGTATCGATGCGTCGCACGACGGCGTCGCGTGAAAACTCCACGACCGCGTCGTCAAGAATGTCATTGGTGTGCGCCGGCATCGCTTCAAAACCAATCGCGAGGATGTCGCTGAGCGATCGGCCGAGCGACTGCCAGTCGTGTGTGATCAACGTCAGCAAGACCGTGCGTCGTGCACCGTCGGTGGGTTGCAACTCGAGCCACTGCAGGATGGCGGCCTCGAGCGTCACGCCGTGGACGATCGGCATCCACCCGCTCAGAAAGGAAATCATTTCCTTTGGTCCAAGGCCCGGCCAGAGCGCGTCGTCCCAGCACGCGTCGAAATCGGCCAGCGGTCTGCCGATCGCGAGTTCAGCGCGGCCGAAAATCGACGTGAGCCAGTTGTCATCGCTGAGCGCCGCGCGCTGCGCATCGCCGAGCCCGCGATATCGACCCACGCGTTCCTTGCTGCCCGGTTGCTGCAGCTCGAGCCAGAGCAGCATCGGGTCGGCGGGATCCCGAAGCCGGGCGAGACATTCGCTCTTCCGGCCCATCGCGCGCCGCGTGAACGTATCGAGATCGGGAACCAGCGCGCCATCGCTGTCGCGCCAGTTGCCGGCCGATGCGAACTGCATCAGGAAGAGTCGCGCGATCGCGCTCGCGTCAGGCTTCCCTGCGCGGACATCGGCGCCGAGTTCTGATACCACATCGCGCAACTCGTGCTCGGGGCGCGTGGCGAGATACGACCAGAGTGGATGACGCCACGGAATTGCGCCGGTCGGTCGGCCAGGTCCGCTCTCCACCCATTCGCTCAGTGACGCGTAGTCGTGACACACGGTGCCATTCGGTGCCACGAACGGCAGCGTCTGATCGAGCAGATAGATCGCCTTTTCGCGGCCGGCGGCGCGGTCCTGCGGAAAATCCTTCTCCACGACATCGGACAGGTCCGACATCAGTCCGGCGTCGGTCGCCGCCCACTCTCGGATGTTCCAGCGATAGAGAAACTTTTCACCGGCGGCGGGTTCGTCGCGCAGGAATTTCGCCAGCGCGGCCGGTGTGTCCACTTCGTACGGGGCGCTGGAATCTGGTCGTACGGTGATGCGTGGGTACACAGCGGTGCGCACGACTCGCGCACGCGGCAGCGGTTGTCCGCGCAACCAACCCTGAATGTCGTCGTAGCCGATGCGAATGTTCGCCGGCAACAACAACGCGTCGACCAGCTCCTTCAGATCCGCTGGCAGGTCGGCTGGCATCGGCGTTGCGCCGCGCGATTTCAGCGCGATCTGATCCGCCTCACGACCGACGAACGGATGATGTCCGGCCCACAGTGTCAGAATGACGATGCCGAGCGAGTAGAAATCCGCCGCCCCGCCAACATGCACACCGTCGCCCATCGGCAGCACTTCTTCTGGTGCCATGAAGGGAAGCTTGCCGCGCACCGTGCCGCTCTTCGCCGAACCATCCTGCATCACCGACGACGAGCCAAGGTCACTCAGCACGAGGCGCGTCTGTGCGGTGTCGAGCCAGAGAAAGTTGTCAGGTGAAACGTCGCGATGGACGATGTCGCCGACGGTATGCAGCAGATGTAGCGACTCTGCCATCTGCGCGGTGAGGCTGCGAAGTCGCGCGGCATCCCTGATCGGCGTCGGAGGTGCGCCGGATGCGCCGGCAAGCGGTCCACCGGCGGCGTACGCGAGCAGTTCCCACGCACGCGGATCGCAATTCGGATCGGCATCGAGCAGGGCGATGACGGCGTTGCGCGGTAACGCGCGCCAGCGGTAGAGCACTTCGGGTTTTGGCCGCGCACGGTGTGTGTAGAGCTTGAGCACCGACACCGGATCGGGGCCGCCGCGCACCAGATAGAGTTCGGCCTGACCACCAACGAACAACAGTCGATCGATTGTGAATTGGTAGCGTCCGAGATCAAGCGTCTCGCCGGCTGCGTAACTCGATTGACGGGCTGTCGATGCGGTGCGCGCGACGCCTCCATCAATCGACACCCCAGTTGTTGCGACGCCGGCGTGTGCCGGTTGTGCGGTTGTGGCGGTGGCGAAGTGCGCCGGCATCGCGGTCGTCGCGACATCGGAATGGGCCGGTCGCGCCGTCGTCGCGTCAGTAAGATGCGTCGGCGTCAGATCGGGCAGTGCGGGCAATGGGTCTTGGTTCACACGCTGAACTCCGTCGAAGCGTCTTGGACCGTGCTGATCATCTGCGTGATGGGAACTCCACCCTGACTCGGATCACTGCAGCTGCTCATTCCGCCCGGCATGTTATGGACACAGTTGAAGGCGTTACATCTCCATGCGACGACTTCAAGTTTTTCGCTGACGGCCCTGTAGCGCAGTGCAACCTGCAGCGCGGTGCCGGCCGCGCGGGCTTCTTGCGCTGAGGGATAACGGCGACTCGCCACAGCATTCAGCGCGTCGTTGGCCGCCTGCTCGGCCAGCTGGCGAACGCGTGCTTTTTCTTCAGCGGTGCTGGCGCCCTGAGCGGCTGCCCGGAGTGCGGCCAGATTCGACCGTGGCCGGGTCGCTGTCAACGTCGGGACGGCGGCGATTTCAGCGACGACCGCCGCACTTGCAGGCGCTTGCAAGATCGGCGTTGCGGGCGCGTTCTCTGCGAGCGGTTCGGTATCGCTGCTGCGCGGTGCCGGTGCGTTGCCCGCGTTGGTGCTCGGCTCGGCCGTTTCCATCGCCGAAAGCACGGCGTCGATTTCGTCGAGTTCCGCAAACGCTTCGCTCGCGTCGGGATCAGTCTCGAGGCGAGTGAGTTCGGCCGCAGCGCGCGGGGTGAGGCCAGCGCCACAATCGGGATTCGGACAGAAGTCGAATCGACTGAATGTGCCGCATGCGCCGCATGTCACGCCTTCGGGTGGAAGTCCGCAATAGCGACAGAATGCCTGATTCGGCGCGAGTGGCTCGAGACAAAAGACGCAGTAGCCCGGATACAGATGTGCGGCGCACTGTTCGCAGAAATCGCTGTTCGCACTTGGAACGCCGGCGCCGCAACGTGGGCAACAGGTGGCGAGTGCGCGCTGCGTCACTGCTGCTGTCTGAATCGCAGCGGCGCTGGCGGCAGCAGCGTCCGCAGAACGAGAGGTTTCAGCAGGCATATGATCCCGGGGCTTCGCGAAGGCGGTGCACGGCAGCCGGAACTGGTGGTTGTTGTGGTAGTTGATGGTGTCGCGGTCGCGTGTCAAGCCAGACGCGCTCGCCTGCGCCGACGCGCTGCGGCGTGACGCGGCATGCGCGCGTGCTTGCTCCTCAATGCAGTTACGGAATTCTCGTGAGAGAGCTGTCACGCAGCATCGCTTCAGGGCAGCACCTCACCGAGCTCGGCAGTAAATTTCTCCCCGCTGCTGCGAAAAAACCCGAACTCGCTTTCGTTGATTTTTGACATGCCTCTTTCGACTGCCCAACAGATGAAGTCAATCGCCCTCGCGTTTGCCATGGCCGGCGCGATCTCCACCTCGCTCATCGCACAGGCGCCACTCACCCCTACGGTTTCCGGTCGCAACAACGACGACGCGAGCATGGCAGCGCAGCGAAATTTCCTGGCGGTCAGCTGGGGCGCGTCGCTCGCTGGCGTACAGGATGTATTCGTCGCAATCAGACGAAACGGCGGCACATCGTTTGGCGAAACGGTACGCGTGAACGCACTCGTTGGCGATGCGCGCGTGGGTGGCGAACAACCACCGCACGTCGTGCTGGTTCCGCTCGCTGCTACGCACGGTAGGGTCATGTTCGCTCGTGCCGGCCGCAGGAGCGACATTCGCTCTGCGGCGAGAGCGGCTTGCACGAGAGTGTAGCGCAACGGCGCTCATGGGACGACGGCGCTGTCCCCAACCGTACAACGCGATACCGACATATCGTCGCTATGCTCGGCCGCTCTGTGATGCAGATTCACCGCGCTACTGCGATACGGACGCAGCTCCTGTCGATGATCGCATTGAGGCCGTCGACGCCCTCAACCAGGCAAGGAGTGTGCAACATGTTCAGAATCACCAGAGTTTTCCTGGCGGCCGGACTTGTGACGTTCGCAAGCGCGTTCCTGTGGGGAGGTGCGGGCGCTGCGGACAAGGCCAGCATAGGGACTATGCCCAGCGCAATTGACAGGCTCGTGGGCGGCTGGAGTCTTGTCTCCCGTGTGACAACGTCGTCAACTGGAAGCGTCATACCCGATCCGGGGCTTTCCGTC
>JANMWU010000556.1:0-5051 GCA_031380785.1 Gemmatimonadaceae bacterium | reverse complement strand
GCGGCCGGTGAAGTGTCAGGTTTCGGCGGCGGCGGCATGCACGGCTATCGCTCGCTCGAAGGCACCTTCCTCGGCGGATGCATCTTCAGCGGCAGAACTGCCGGTCGGGCGGCAGCGGCGGCGGTGCGATAGGTAGCGACGCACGTCGCCGAACGGCCGCCACTGGTTGCAACGATGTATCAGTGTATCAGTAAAGAGCAACGGGGAATCAGACTCGACTGCGAATTGCCTTCGCCGCGGCACAACCGCTGCATTGTATTTGCGCGTTTGCGCGCGGCGCTTCTGCGCATGGACCACGTGGAACTTTTCCACCAGACTCGATCACGAATGCGGCTATCTCTCCGCTTTATCGTCCCGCTGCTGGTCGTGCTCGCTGCGATTGCGTACGCGGTCGTTCCGCTTGTCGATCGACTCACGGTCCGCTGGTTCGTGCGTGATCTCGACGTGCGCGCAAATCTCGTCGCCAGCACGGTCGAGGATGCCATCAGCGAAAATGTGTTCACGGGAAACACGCCGAAGATCCGACAGCTGTTTGCCAAGGTAACGCAGGATGAACGCCTCTTCGCGATGGGCTATTGCTCCGGCACTGCCGTGGCACCGATTGCCACGTCGTCGTTACCCCAGGAACTGCATTGCGACAGTCTGACGCGATTCAGTTCAGGCGATCCGTCATCGCACATTCTGCCAAGCGTTCGCGGACCGCTGCTGGTTTCGGTGCGGCCGATCACTGTGAGTGGCATTGACGGCGGCGAGCTGGTGCTGGTGCACGACATGAGCTTCGTCGGCCGGCGCAGTGAAGAGACGCGCAAATATCTCTTCTACATGTTCGCGGCGCTGGGCCTCACGGTATCACTGATCACCGTCGCGGTCGCGCAGCTGAGCTGGCGCGGATGGGAGCAGGGCCTGCGTGCGCTGATGCGCGGCGAAGGGCTGATCCGTCCCGCGAGCAAGTCGGCCAAGCCGGAGTTTCAGCCGCTGGCGAACGACCTGCGCGCGTTGATTCAGGATATTCAGTCCGAGCATCGCTCGCGCGAGGATAATCAGGCGCCGTGGGACGCCGATGCGCTGCGCGGCATACTCGACGGTGATCTGCGCGGTCAGGAGGTGCTCGTCGTCTCCAATCGCGAGCCATATCTGCACATGTATCACGGCGAAGGCATCGTCGTGAAGCAGCCCGCGAGTGGCTTGGTGACGGCGCTGGAACCGATCATGCGCGCCTGCGCCGGAACCTGGATCGCACACGGTTCAGGGACCGCCGATCGCGCTGTCGTTGATCGTCACGATCGTGTTGCCGTGCCGGTGGAGAATCCGGCGTATCAGATCCGACGCGTCTGGCTCTCAACGGCTGAGGAGAACGGCTACTACTACGGCTTCTCGAATGAGGGGATCTGGCCGCTGTGTCACAATGCGCACGTGCGTCCGACCTTTCGTGCCACCGACTGGGCGCAGTACGTCGCGGTGAACCGCAAGTTCGCCGCAGCGGTGGTCGAGGAAGCCAACTCCGACGATCCGATCGTACTGGTGCAGGACTATCACCTCGCACTGCTGCCACGCTACGTGCGCGAGCTGTTGCCGAGCGCCACGATCATCACGTTCTGGCATATCCCGTGGCCGAATCCTGAGTCATTCAGCATCTGCCCGTGGCGCGAGGAGCTGCTCGACGGCCTGCTCGGCAGCAGCATTCTCGGTTTTCATACCCAGTTCCACTGCAACAATTTTCTCGACACCGTCGACCGATTGCTCGAGGCGCGCGTTGACCGTGACACGTTCAATGTCTCATATCACGGTGAAGCGACGGCAATCAAGCGGTATCCCATCTCTGTCGACTGGCCGCCGGCACCGGCCATGGTCGCCAAGCCGGTGGCGCAGTGCCGGCGCGATGTTCGACGCCATCATCAACTGCCGGATGATCACGTCATCGGCGTTGGCGTCGATCGACTCGATTACACCAAAGGCATCGAGGAACGATTCCGCGCCGTGCAGCGATTTCTCGAGCTGCATCCCGAATGGATCGGAAAGCTCTCGTTCATCCAGATCGCGGCACCGACGCGCTCGAGCATCGAGGACTATCAGGCCTACGAGGCTCGCGTGCGCGCGCTGGCGATGCGCATCAATACGCAGTTTGCCGACGCCTTGTTTCCGCCGATCATTCTGCACGTCGAACATCATGAACCCCGGGAAGTGTACGAGTATTACCGAGGCTCGGAGTTCTGCTTCGTGAGCAGTCTGCACGACGGCATGAATCTGGTTGCGAAGGAATTCATTGCCGCTCGCGACGACGAACGTGGAGCACTGGTGCTGAGCCAGTTCACCGGTGCCGCGCGCGAGCTGCCGGAGGCCATCATCGTCAATCCGTATGACGCGGAGCAGTGTGCGGCGGCGCTGTGGCAGGCCGTTACCATGCCGCCGGAAGAACAGCGTGCCCGCATGCGACTGATGCGCAGCCTCGTCGCTGAATTCAATGTTTATCGGTGGGCCGGCCGCATGATGGTGGACGCGGCGGCAGTGCGGCGACGCTCACGACTGATTCAGCGCTTCGAGTTTCCGCTGCGATTGCCCGGATTGCGTCCATCACGCCCGACGCCCGTGGCGACGCACCGGTGACGCCGCCGATTTTGCGCCCGCGGCGCAGTGACACCTTGCCGGCGCCGTCTTCCGACTGGTCGTGGTTCTTCGATCTCGACGGCACGCTGATCGAACTCGCCGACGTGCCCACCGGTGTGCACGTCGACAACGCAGTGCGTGAACTGATTGGCGATCTTGCCGCGGCCGCCGATGGTGCAGTGGCGGTGATCACCGGTCGCCCGATTGCCGACATCGATCGCCTCTTTCCTGACTTCCGGCTGCCGGTTGCCGGTCAGCATGGGGTCGAGCGACGCGATGCGTTGGGTCAGATCACGCGTCAGGATTTCGCCGCCGCAACACTCGATGTTGCGAGGCGCGCGCTGCTGTTCGTGGAGGAGAATCATCCCGGGCTGCTGCTCGAGGACAAAGGCATGTCGCTTGCCTTGCACTATCGCCAGGCGCCGGCTTTGGGGAGCTACGCCCACCGTTTCATGCGCGCGGTGCAGGCGCGTGCCGGTGCGGCATTTTGCGTGCAGTCGGGGAAAAAAGTTGTCGAACTCAAGCCGTGTGGTCGCGACAAAGGCGACGCGATCGCAGCCTTCATGCAGGAGATTCCATTTCGCGGCCGGATGCCGGTGTTCGTCGGTGACGATGTGACCGATGAACTCGGATTCGAGGTCGTCAACCGAATGGGCGGCGTGTCGGTCAAGGTCGGCGCCGGCAGTACGCGCGCCGCCTGGCAATTGCGCGATGTCACGGCTGTTCGGGCGTGGCTGGCGCAGAGCGCGCTGCCGTCGCGCGCGGATCGCGTCACAGTGAACGCAGGCAACGAATGAATTCGCTGGAACTGGGACTGATCGGCAATGGCACCATCAGCGCGCTCGTCACGGCCGGCGGCGAGATCACCTGGGCATGTTTCCCGCGCTTTGACGGCGACCCGGCTTTCTGCTCGTTGCTTGGCGAGCACGAGGACGGATCCGGCACTGGATTCTTTCGCATCGATCTGGCCGATATGGTGCGCGCCGAACAATCGTATCGCGAGAACACGCCGATTCTGGTCACGCGACTCTACGACGCGCACGGCGGCTGCGTCGAGATCACGGACTTTGCACCGCGATTCGAGCAGTTTGCGCGGCTGTTCTGTCCAATGGCTCTGGTGCGGAAGGTCAGTCGTATCAGCGGACATCCGCGCATCACCATTCGCGTTCGACCGGCCTGTCAGTACGGCCGTTTTCCCTGCGAGCGAACCTACGGCAGCAACCATATCCGCTTCATCGGCGGCGACGTCGTGCTGCGCCTCACCACCGACGCATCGCTGACGCCGATCCTCGAAGAGAATGCCTTCTTCATCGACGGCACGATCACGCTGCTGCTTGGGCCTGACGAGACGGTGACTGATTCGACTGCCGTCATCGGTCGACGCTTTCTCGAGGAGACCACGGCGCACTGGCGCGACTGGGTACGCGCGCTTGCGATTCCGTTCGAGTGGCAGGACGTGGTAATTCAGTCGGCCATCGCGCTCAAACTCAATTCCCACGAAGACACCGGTGCCATTGTCGCCGCGATGACAACGTCGATTCCTGAATCGGCCGGCAGTTCGCGCAACTGGGATTATCGCTTCTGCTGGATCCGCGACGCCTACTTCGTCGTGGACGCGCTCAACCGACTCGGCGCGACCAGCGCGATGGAGCGCTATCTCACGTACATCGTCAATCTGATTGCGAACGCCGAAGACGGACGCCTGCAGCCGCTGTACACGATCAGCGGACGCACCCATGTCGAGGAGCGGATCGTTCCGTCACTCACGGGCTATCGCGGCATGGGACCGGTTCGCGTCGGTAATCAGGCGTATCGTCAGGTACAGCACGATGTCTATGGCGCCGCGATACTGGCGGCCACACATGTGTTCTTCGATCGGCGACTCGAACAGCGTGGTGACGAGGCGCTGTTTCAGCGACTGGAAGTGCTGGGCCATCACGCTGCGGCGCTGTACGATCAGCCTGACGCCGGCATCTGGGAACTGCGTGGCAGTCTGCACGTGCATACCTTCTCGAGTGTGATGTGCTGGGCCGGCTGTGACCGTCTGGCACGCATCGCGACGCAGCTGCAGCTCACCGAGCGGTACGACTACTGGCGCGCCACGGCCGATCGCATCCACGCCGAGATCTGCGTCCGCTGCTGGAATGACAGGGTGGGCAGCTTCGTCGCGACCATGGATGGTGACACGCTCGACGCATCATTGCTTCGCATGCACGACGTGGGCTTCATCGCCGCCGACGATCCGCGCTTCATTTCCACCGTGGAAGCCGTCGGACGCGATCTGCGTCGCGGTGATTTCATCTATCGCTACGTCATCGAGGACGATTTCGGGAAGCCCGAGAATGCCTTTCTCGCGTGCACCTTCTGGTACATCAACGCGCTGGCCGCGATCGGGAAGCGGGATGAGGCGCGCACCCTGTTCAACGTCGTCCTGTCCTGTCGCAACC
>JANMWU010000551.1:0-2648 GCA_031380785.1 Gemmatimonadaceae bacterium | reverse complement strand
TCGATGGGCGTGGACTCGCTGATGGCGGTGGAAATTCGCAACCGGCTCGAAGCCGCGTTGGATCGTCCGTTGTCGGCAACGCTGACGTGGAACTATCCGACCATCGATGCGCTCACGTCGCACATCGATCAACTGCTTGCACCAGCCGCGTCGGGTGCTGCGGTGGCCGCTGTCGCGACGATCGATGAGGCGCCGCCGGAACACGCACTGCTCTTCGCGGACATCGCTGAGCTCTCCGACGATGACGCGCTGCGCGTCCTGCGTCGCGGGCGGTAAGGTCAGATGACGGCACCGGCAGCGGCACTTACCACACTCTCGTCCGTCAAGCTGGCGCTGATGGCGAAGCAGGCGCGCGCGCAGATGGGTGCGATCGCGCGCGCTGAGCCGATCGCGATCATCGGCATGGGCTGCCGTCTGCCCGGCGGTGTGAGCTCACCGGAGGAATTCTGGGCGCTGCTGCGCGATGGTGTCGACGCCGTAGGCCCGATCCCGCCGACGCGTTGGGATCTGGAGGCATTTCACGATGACGATCCGGCGGCGCCGGGCAAATTGTCGGCGCGCGACGGCGGGTTCATCGACGACGTCGATCAATTCGACGCGTCGTTCTTCGGCATCATGCGGCGCGAAGCGGAACGCATGGATCCGCAGCATCGCATCTTTCTCGAAGTCGCAATCGATGCGCTGGATCGCGCCGGGCTCTCGCGCGAATCGCTGGCCGGCAGCGCGACCGGCGTCTTTATCGCGAGCTATCACAGCGACTACAACGGCATGCAGTTCGCCGACCGTGACTGGATCGATGCGCGCACACTGACCGGAACACAGCACAGCGTGCTGGCGAACCGGTTGTCGTATGTGCTCGATTTGCGCGGTCCAAGCATCTCGGTGGACACGGCCTGTTCATCGTCGCTGGTGGCCGTGCATCTGGCCTGTCAGAGTCTGCGCAGCGGTGAAAGTCGCGTGGCGCTGGCGGGTGGTGTGTCGCTCATCCTCTCGCCGGAGATGATGATCGCGCTGTCAAAGGTCGGCTTCATGTCGCCGACTGGCCGCTGCAGAACATTCGACGCCCTGGCGGATGGATTCATTCGCGGTGAAGGCTGTGGCGTGGTGGTGCTGAAGCGGTTGAGTGATGCGATCAGCGATGGTGATCAGGTGCTGTCGGTGATTCGCGGTACGGCGGTGAATCAGGACGGCCACTCCACCGTGCTGGCGGCGCCAAACGGTCTGGCACAACAGGCGCTGGTCCGCGAAGCGCTGGCGAATGCGCAGCTGACGCCCGATCGCGTTGGCTTCATGGAGACGCACGGGACTGCAACACCGCTGGGCGATCCGATTGAAGTTGAGGCACTGGCGGCAACCATCGGTGCACCGCGCGTTGACGGCGGCATCTGCTATCTCGGTTCATCGAAGGCGAACCTTGGCCATCTGGAAGCCGCTGCCGGTGTGACGGGGTTGATCAAGGCGACGCTGGTGCTGCAGCACGCCGAGATTCCGAGGCAGGTGCATTTCACGAAGCTGAATCCGCATCTGTCGCTGAACGGCACCTGCCTCGCGGTTGCTGATCGGCATCGTGCGTGGCCGGCGGGTGTGTTGCCGCGCGTGGTCGGAATCAGCGGGTTTGGTGTCGGCGGAACGAACGCGCACGTGCTGGTTGAGGAAGCGCCGCAGGTGCCGGACGAACGTGTGCCGGCGTCGGACGACGCGGTGCTGCTGCCAATTTCAGCGCAGAGTCCGGCCGCGCTGCGTGCGATGGTGGCACAATGGATTCCGTTTCTCGAAACGACGGCAACGCCATTGCCGGTGATCGCCGCCACAGCCGGGGAGCGCCGCTCTCACTACGATCATCGTCTGGCCTTGACCGGTTCGACGGCGGACCAGATGGCGGCGCAGTTGCGCGCATTGGTGAGCGGCGATCCGACCGGCGTCGCGACCGGCAGTCGCGCGGCCGGCGGTGCGTCACGGATTGCGTTCGTGTTCAGCGGTCAGGGGCCGCAGTGGGCGGGCATGGGCCGCGAGCTGGCCGCACGCGAGCCCGTATTCCACGATGCATTGGTCGCCATCGATGCGCAGTTTCGCGCGCTCTCGAATCTGTCGGTGCTGGACGCCATCAATGCGCCTGCTGAGACCTCGCGCATCATGGAGACGGAGATTGCGCAGCCGGCGATCTTCGCGATTCAGGTGGCGCTGGCGGCGTTGTGGGAGCAATGGGGCGTCACGCCGGACGCAGTCGTTGGCCACAGCATCGGCGAACTGGCCGCGTTGTATGTAGCGGGCGTGCTGTCGCTCGACGACGCCGTGCGCATTGTGCACCATCGCGGTCGCATCATGCAACGCGCCACCGGTGGCGGTCAGATGATGGCGGTTGGCCTGACGGCGACCGAAGCCCACGCACTGGCGAGCGAAGTCGGCGCCGAGCTGTCAGTCGCGGCAATCAACGGTCCGCGGAGCGTGGTGCTGTCAGGCACCATTGGCGCCCTCGACGCGGCGCGCGCACTGCTCGCTGCACGCGATGTGCAGCATCGCGACTTGCCGGTGTCGTACGCCTTTCACTCGGTGCAGATGGCGCCACTGCAGGCGGAGCTGGTGGCCGCCATCGGCACGATCGTCGCACAACCGGCGCGCATTGCGGTGTATTCGACCGTGACTGGCGC
>JANMWU010000548.1:0-9147 GCA_031380785.1 Gemmatimonadaceae bacterium | reverse complement strand
GCGACCGGACAAATGTCCGGTCGCCCACTGCAACTGCGTCTTTGCCAATCGCCGCGAGCTACGGAGCAGTCGCGGGCATGTGGCCAATGACCTTCACGCCGGCGCCACGAGCGACGTCCATGGCGAAGATCACATCCTGATACGTCGCGAGCGAATCGCCCTTCACGAAAATCAACTTGTCCGGACGCGGATCGTAAATCTCCTTGAGCCGCTTGGCCAGGTTGGCCCTGGGCTGCTCTTCGGCGTTGACCTTGAACTTTCCGCCTTGCAGCACCTGCAGCACGATGTTCGGCGGCGGCGGCCCGGGCGGCTGCGGCTGCGGCGTCGGATCGGGCAATTGGATATCAATCGTCTTCCGGGCCATCGGTACGATGACCATGAAGATGATGAGCAACACGAGCAGCACATCGATCATCGGGGTGACGTTGATATCGTTGGTCAGACCACCGCCGCCCTCTCCACCTGCACTCATCGCCATTACGGTTTCTTGCCTCCACTGAGGTCCAGCGGGTTGGCACCGGCCTTCGGCGAGTCACCGATGACGGTCGATTCGGTGTTTGGCGTCTGGTCAGCGATCAGACCGGACACGCGCACACCGCCCTTGGCAATCACATCCAGCGCCTTCTGCACCTTGAAGTACGGCAGACCGGCATCCGCCTTCACGTACATGATTTTGTCAATCGTGCGTGCGTCGTAGATCTGCTTCACACGCTGCTCGAGATCCGCCTGCTTGAGCGGCTTTTTGTTCAGGTAATAGTTTCCGTCGGCGTCAATGCCAAGCACCTGGTCGGCATTCTCATCCTCGGGATGCGCCTTGATGTTCTGACCCTGCGGCGGTTTCGCCTTGAAGCCAGCTGCAATCTGCGGCACCACGATCATGAAAATGATCAGGAGCACGAGCATGACGTCGATCATCGGGGTGACGTTCGGTTCGGCCTTGACCGAACCGCCGCCGCCTGCGGACATCCCCATGGTTGACGCTCCCCGTTATCGGTGGGTCAGGCTCAGGTGATCGGCTTGGCGCCGCCAGCCGTGGTGTTGAACTCGCGCGTGAAGCGCGAGCGGCCGAACTCGCCCGACACACCCTTGATGAGATAATCGATCATCTCCTTCGAGGTGTACGTCATTTCTGCGGTGAGGTTGTCGATCTTGGTCTGGAAATAGTTGTACGCCCACACGGCCGGAATTGCCACGATCAGACCGAATGCCGTGGTAATGAGCGCTTCGGCGACACCGGCTGAGATCGAGGCGATACCGCCCGAACCGGATGCAGCCATTCCCGTGAAGGCGTTCACGATTCCCATCGTCGTGCCGAGCAATCCGACGAATGGCGCTGTTGCACCAACCGTCGCGAGGACGGCGTTACCGCGCTTGAGTCCGACGACCGTCATCAGCATTTCTCGCTCAACCGCGCGCTCTGCCGTGTTGATGTCCGACACCGTTACCGAGCCGTCCTGGATCAGCGGGCGGATTTCGCCGAGGGCGCCGCCGAGCACGCGGGCGACGTGTGACTTCTTGTAGGTCTCAGCCAGCTTGATCGCTTCGCCAAGATTGTCTTCCTCGAGGAACTGCGAGAACTCCGGCGCAAACTTCAGCGTCTCGGCCTTCGCGGCACGCAGCGACCACCACTTCTGAACCATGACCGTCAACGACCAGACCGACATCAGCGCGAGGACGACAACGATGCCCTTGGCGAAGGCGCCCATTGAGCGGAACAGCGCAATCAGTGACAAATCCATTGGAAACTCTCAGCGCAAAAGTAAAGAGGATGAGACGGACGTGACAGCGAGCGGCAACTACTTGTTGAGATTGAATGCGAACGGCTGCTGCACGAGCATACGGACTTTGCGGCCGCCGATTTCCGCCGGCAGGAACCGCATGCGCGGCAACGCTGCCTTCACCGCCTGACCGAATGCATCGTGGGAGGCGCGGAGCACCTTGAACGAGCCGAGTTCGGCGCGGCCAGTGGTGTCCACGATGAACTGCACCAGCGCCTCACCCTCGACGCCAGAGCTCTTCAGCATATCCGGGTACGTCGGCGACCCGCTGCCCGGAATCGCGGCGGCGGCCTTTTCAACCTGGAAGTCGAAATACGGCTGGTCGCTGATCACCGGGCCGGTGCCACCTTCCACACCCTTGGCCACACCGCCCTGCACACCCTTGCCGCTGAAGTCCGCCTCGTCAGTGGCCTTCTTGCTGAGATCCACATCCGGAATCACATCCGGGATCTCGAGTGGCGGGACCGGTACCTGGAAGCCCTTCGGAGGCGCCACCTGTGCGACCTGCTGCACAACCTTGGGCTGCTCCTTCGGCTTCTCCGGCTCCGGCTCCTTCTTGTTCTCCTGGAGGACGACCTTCTCCTCCTTCGGCTTTTCGAATGCAGAGACTGACTTCTGTGTGGCGTATGCGGCTGCCCCGATGACGACTACATGCAAAATGATCGAAATCACCGTGCCGCCGGCCGTCTTCTGCGCCGCAGCCTTCGTTTCCAGCAGTTGGTCGAACATCCACCCTCTCCATTGTCCGGATGATGGTCGAACGGGTCAACTCAACATCAGCGTGCGGATAGCATCGCGCGACTGTCGGTGGATTACGATTTGCTTAAGCGTCTGTGACGCATGCACCATGATGTTCGTCAGGCGGCAATCCTTGCCTCTTGAGCGATCCAAGGGCAGCGAGCCCGATCAGATCAAGAGCTCTGCCCCTCTGATCGCGCAAGCGCCTACGCCACGCGCGGCGGTGATGATTCCGCGCGCGTGAACTCATGTCGCACCGCGCCGGGCAACGTCAGCGCGAACGTGCTGCCGCGCCCGAGCCGGCTCTGCGCGCGGAGCGTGCCGCCGTGGGCCTGCGCGATGAACTGACTGATCGCAAGCCCAAGTCCCGTGCCACCGCGCCCGCTGGTGCGGGACCGGGCGCGATCGGCACGCCAGAATCGTTCGAAAATGAATGGCAGATCGGCCGCAGCGATGCCCATGCCGGTGTCGCGAACCGTGAGCACTGCCGCGCCGTGTTCCGACGAGAGCGAGAGCTCCACCGTGCCGCCGACGGCGGTGTACTTGATCGCATTCTCGACCAGGTTCAGCAACAGCTGCCGCAAGCGCGGCGCATCACCTTCCACCGTCAGCGGCTCACATTCCGACACGAGCACATTGATGCCATTCGGTTCGCCGAGTATGGTGGCGGTTTCGGCGATATCGCGCAGCATCGAGTCGAGCAGCACGACGTCGCGGACGAGATCGAAGCGACCTTCATCGGCGCGCGCCAGACTGAGCAGACTGTTGACGAGATCCGCCATGCGCGTGACCTCATTCAGCGCTTCCTCCAGGTACTCCATTTGCTCGTTCGAGCCGCGGCGCGCCATCATCGCCCGCTCGATACTCGCCCGCAACACGGTGAGCGGTGTCTTCAGTTCGTGGCTGGCGTCGGCGGTGAAGCGTCGCAGTCCACCGAAGCTGTTTTCCAGGCGTTCGATCATCGCATTGAGCGTACTCGTCAATCGCGCCAGCTCATCGCCCTGCGCATCAGCCCCACCGAGTCGTCGATGCAGCGACCGACCGTCGGTAATCGCTTCGAGTTCGGTGATGATGGTCGTGATCGGGCGCACTGCCACGCCGCCGATGATGTACGCCGCGGTGCCGCCAAGCAGCAGCACCAGCGGAATCAGCATCAGCATCGAGCGACCGAGGCCGCGCCACACCTGTTCAGTGGTCTGTGTCGAACTGCCAGCGACGATTCGCGCGATTGCGGTCGTGGGATTGTTCTCGAGTCGCGCCGAGAGAAAGATCTGATCAGATCGGAGTGTAAGCAGCGTGGCGGTGGATCCGGTTTCGATGTCGAGTGCGCGCGAGAAGAGCGCGGTACGATCATCTTCCGGCAGCGCGCGCGCCTTCTCCGACACGTACAGCGATCGCCCGGTACTGTCGAGCACAAGGACGTAGTCGGGGAGCACTTCCATCGCACTTGCCAGCTCCGGCGTCAGCTTTTCGCCGACCAGTGGATCGCGCGTGACGGTCACAGGCCCGCGCGATTCCGCCTGCATGATGATACGAATCGCCAGCTCCGCCTGCGCCTGCACGTAGCGCTGCAGTTCGCTGTAATACGCGGAGTCTTTTCGTCCGATCCAGATGCCGCCGGCAAACAGCACCACCGACACCAGCAGTGTCAGCATCAAGAGCAGCGTCACGCGTGCGCGGATCGATCGGATCACACTTTCACTCCTTGATCACGTAGCCAACGCCGCGCACGGTACCGATCAGCTTCCGGTCATGCGTCGCGTCAACCTTTTTGCGAAGATGCGTGATCACCACATCCACGATGTTGGTGCCGGGATCGAAGTGATAGCCCCACGCATACTCGGTGATCAATGTCCGGCTCATCACCCGGCCCGGATGGCGCATCAGATACTCGAGCACCTTGAATTCTTTCGGCGTGAGTTCGATGCGGAGGCCGCCACGCAACACTTCGCGGGTGTCGAGATCGACCACCAGGTCAGCGACTTCGAGGCGCGGCGATGCGAGCAGTCGCGGTCGACGGGACAGCGCCTCGATACGGGCCAGCAGCTCCTCGAAGGCGAACGGTTTGGTGACGTAGTCGTCGGCGCCGGCGCGCAGCGTCTGCACCTTCGCGTCCACCGCGTCCTGCGCCGTGAGTACCAGCACCGGTCGCTGGAAACCGCGCGATCGCAGCGTGCGCAACACCGACAAGCCGTCCTTCCCGGGCAGTCGCATGTCCAGTATGACGATGTCATACGCGTCGCCTTCGGTTGCCGCGCGCTCGCCCGACTCGCCATCGGCTTCGAGATCGACGGTCCACTGCTGCTCCTCCAGGCCGCGTTTCACGAACTGGCCGACAATCGGATCATCCTCGATGACGAGAATGCGCATCAGCGTGTGCCGCCCGGCGACGAGAAGTGGGCCATTCGGGAAAGGTGGGGATCGGGACCGACGGCGGCGAGGGGCCTCACCAACTCTTCATGCGGAACGGCCGGCCAGTCGACGCGCAACGGGAGCCGCACTTCGATCAGTCCCGACGCAGTCGCAGACGCGATGACAATGCGCTCGCTTCCGTGCACGCGCGCCAGCCAGCGTGCAAGATCGCGCGCCTGACCGGGCTTGCGTGTACGGAGCACCACCGGTGTGCGGCCGTCAGCGGTGGCGCGGGCGAGTGTCGAGAGTACGGCGCGCACCGTCGCGGTCGCGTGCATGCCAGACGATAGGCATCGAAAACCACGCTCGGCAAACCGCTCCGATGCAGACATCATCCGATCGGCGCACGCAGAATAACGCCGACCGGAGTACGGCTTCAGGCGGCGATTGCTTCCAGGATTTCGGCATTCGTCCGGCTCTTCCCCGGCGACTCCTCGACGTGAACCCAGCGCACGATGCCGTCGGTGTCGATCAGGAAGTAGGCGCGCGTAGAGAAGAACTGCTCCTCCAGGAGCGTGCCGTAAGCGCGGCTGGCGACGCGCTTGAAATCGCTCAGGAGATCGACCGACAACGAATTCTTCGCCTTGAACTCTTTCAGCGACGGGATGGCGTCAACGCTGATCGGCAGGACCGCAACACCGGCTGCGCCGAACGCATCGTAGTCCTCAGTGAAGGCGCACATTTCCGCCGTGCACACGCCGGTGAACGCCATGGGGAAAAAGGCGAGCAGGACGCGCTTGCCGGCCGCCGTCAGTTCAGAGAGGGTGACGGGCGAACCGCTGGTGGAATTGAGCGTGAAATCCGGAGCGGCGGTGCCGACGGCCGGGACGGGCATGAGAAAACCTCGAAGATTCCGTGAAGGGCGGCCGGCGCGGTTCATACGAACCCGGCGCCGGGTGACCGCCAAAGATGCGGTACCGGGACCGAAACGGGAGTCAGAGGCACTGCCCGCCCGCCACAGCGCCGGGTACACTGCCCTGCGCCATGACCACGCCGGCCCCGCTCCCAACTCCGCTTACCGTCGCTGCTCAGCCGACGGTCGGAACTGACGCGGTCGGGTTCATCCTCCGGCTTGCGCGGGCGCTGCACAACGCCGGCTTCACCGCCCACCGGCTGGAAGCGACGCTCTCGGACATCTCGACCAAACTGGGCCTCGAGGCTCAGTTCTTCTCGACGCCGACGTCGATTATGGCCGCGTTCGGGCCGCCCGATGCACAGCGGACGCACCTGATCAGGGCTGAACCTGGCTCGACGAATCTGAGCCATCTCGCCGGCCTTGACCGGATTGCGCGTGACGTCATGTACGGCACACTCGGGCCAGTGGACGGCACACGTCGCATCGAGTCGCTGCTGGCGGCGCCTCCGCGCTGGGGGCCGCGCCCTGTGCTCGCGGCCTTCGTGCTCGTGTCGGTCGCGGTCGCGAGTTTTCTTCACGTCGGACTGGCCGATCTGTTCGGCGCCGCAGTGCTGGGCCTGATGTGCGGCGTGATCGTCATGCGAAGCGGCAGGCGCACGGAGTGGATTGACATCGAGGAGCCGCTCAGCGCATTCGCGGTCGCCACGTTCGCGCAGCTGTTCGCGGCGCTGACCGACAGCGGTGCAGGCTACGCGATGACGGTTGCCGGCCTGGTTGTGCTGCTGCCCGGCATGACGTTCACGACGGGTCTCATTGAACTCTCCACCCGCCATCTCGCGAGCGGCACGGCGCGATTGAGCGGCGCGCTGGTGACGTTTCTCGGCCTCGGCTTCGGCGTTGCACTCGGCGCGAAGCTTGGCACGGCAGTCGGTGACTGGCTGGTGCTGCACCACGTTGCGATTCAGGTCGCGAATTCGGCCTTGCCGTGGTGGGTGGAAGGGCTCGGCGTGTTGATCGCGCCACTCTGTTTCACGGTGCTGCTGCAGGCCGACGGCAAGCAGGCGCCGTGGATCGTGCTGGCCGCGTCGGCAGCCTATCTCACATCGCGTTTCGCGGGCCGAGCGATGGGTGAAGAGCTGGGCGCATTTCTGGGCGCACTTGTTGTCAGCGCCGGGAGAACGTTCATCGCGCGGCGGCGTGACACGACACCAATCGTTACGATCGTGCCGGGGCTTCTGATTCTCGTACCAGGCAGCATCGGCCTGCGCAGCGTCACCAGTTTCTCACAGCAGAAAGCAGTGGCCGGCGTGGAGACGGCGTTCAAGGTGGCGCTGATCGGCGTCTCTCTTGCCGCCGGTGTGCTTGCAGGCCGTGCGCTGACTGGTGCTTTGCGTCGCAAGGGCAAAGGCGTTTCGGCCGAACAGATGACGCGGACGGCGGAGTGGACGGTGTCGCGGGACTGGCGTTAGGCACGATCACGCGTATTCACACCTCGGCCAGCGCGCCGCCGCGGTCGTTTGGCCAGGCATCGCGCCGCGCGTCGAGCGCTTGCCGGAAATCACCAACCGGAAAGATGCAGGTGATGCGACCGCGCTTCTGCGTTGCTGTCGTGAGCTGCACCGTGCGTGAGTGCCGGATTCCGCGCTGGATGATATCCCGCACGTCGGGTGCCGGAAGACACGCGCCGGTGTTCGACTTGGTGGCCTGCCAGCGTTCGTCACGCGGACAAAGTGACTCAGCCTGCACGCGCACGCGCACTCGCAGGTCGCCGTTGGTATCAGAATCGAAAAGATCACGCGTCGACAGGAATGCATCCTCTTCCCGTCGGCGCTTCGTGCACCGCAATGTGTCAGCCGGAAACGACAACGACCCCGGGACCGGGGTCGTTGTCGAAAATCTCATGGAGGTCCGGGGACTCGAACCCCGCACCTATTGCTTGCAAAGCAATTGCTCTACCAGATGAGCTAGACCCCCGAGGTGCTCTGTTTCCAGAACCTCAAAATACGACAATCGGGGGTTGCGATCAAGCGGTTCACGATTCTGATGGGCGGCAGCGCGCCAATTCACGCGCGCGGCGCAACTGCAACGGAACCGCGAGTTTACTCGTGCGCCGGCAACGGTTCCATGGTGCGAACGTCAACCGGGATCTGCATTTCATCGCGGTATTTCGACGTCATCCATGTAATCTGGAGACGCGGGAATGCCGCGAATAATTGCGTGTAGCAAGTGATCCAGATGCCGAAGTAGAACGCCGCCATGCCGATTTCCTGCCATCCGAACGGCACGCCACCAGTCGGTACGCCGTAAAGCGACGGATACACCTCGATGTAGCGCTGCAGGTAGGTGCCGAGCAGCGAGACGATCGCAAAGAGAATGTTTGTCGGAATGAACATCTTGGCGGCCTTCGAGATCAGGCCGGGGAACGGCACCACGAAGACCAGCATCAGCACCGTGAACGACACCGGCAGCCATGGATCAATCAGGCGCAGTCGGAAGAAATGCGTCTCCTCACCGATGTTGCCATACCAGATGACAAGCAGCTGTGCGAACGTGGTGTAGCCCCAGAATGCAGTCCAGGCAAAGCGCAGCTTGCCGAGATCGTGGATCTGCTGATCGCCGAGAATCTCGTAGATCGTCGGACTGTTGAAGTGCTTGCGCCACATGTAAAAAATGAGGGAACAGCTCATCAGAGCGCCCATGATGCCGGTCATGAAACTCCACCAGCCCCAGAGCGTCGAGAAGAAGTACACGTCGAGCGCCATCGACAGATCGTAGTGGAGCAGCATCCAGCCGAAGCCGAAGATGATGGCCATGGCGACGGCGATCTTGCCCTGCAGCGAATGCTGCGTATGCAGCTCGCGACGTTCCTCACCCCATCCGGCGCGCATGCGGGCGCGCAATCCGGCGGCCCACTTGGCTCCCCACTCCGGCAGCTGCGCGACGTCAATTCGAAGTGAGTTGTACACGAACCAGATCTGTAGCGCGTACAGCACCGTCACGATGCCGATTTCGCGCAGCGCAAAGAAAGTGTGATTGCCGAGCCAGAACACCTTCTCCGAATTCGGCAGCGCATCCGGATTGGCCACCCACGGGAAGATGTGCTTTCCACCGATGGTGACGCTGAGCACGAGGAACAGCCACGATACAGGCAGGAACGCGACGTAGCCTTCCATCATGCGTGCGATCGAACGCGACCAGCGCGCCGTCACGATGCGGAAGCAGCCGACGAACATCACGGCGCCCGAGCTGATGGCGCTGAAGTAGAGCCAGTGATAGTGAAACGCGCGCCAGATTCGATCGGGCGATGTCGCCAGTCCGGCCGCGAACGCGATCAGACCAACGACCGTGGCGGCAAGCGCCGAC
>JANMWU010000542.1:0-8053 GCA_031380785.1 Gemmatimonadaceae bacterium | reverse complement strand
AATGGCCACCATCAGTGGCAGCCCAAGCACGCCTGCGCGCACGAACGACGCCGGCGTGCCACCCACACCAACCCAGATCGGCAGCGGCGATTGCAGCGGACGCGGATAAATCGCCTGATCGCTGAGCGGCGCCCGGTGCTGACCCGACCAGGTCACGCGCGGATGCTCGCGAATCTTCAGCAGCAGTTCGAGTTTCTCGGCGAACAGCGAGTCGTAGTCCTCGAGCTGCAGTCCGAACAGCGGATACGATTCGATGAACGATCCGCGGCCGGCCACGATCTCGGCCCGTCCATTCGAAATCAGATCGAGCGTCGCGAACTCCTGAAACACGCGCACCGGATCGGCCGCGCTCAGTACTGTGACGGCGCTGGTGAGCCGGAGCTGTGACGTCCGCGCGGCCGCGGCGGCAAGAATCACAACTGGAGCCGAATCCAGGAACTCGGGACGGTGATGCTCGCCGATGCCGAAAACATCGAGGCCAACGCGATCGGCGAGTTCCATCTCGGCCAGCAGCGTTTGCATCCGCTCCACGGGCGTCAGGGTCACTCCCGTGATCGGGTCGGCAATGGCCGCGGCGAAACTGTCGATTCCGATTTCCATGTCCTGCACTCCGGTGCGCGCGCCAGCCCCCGACGGTGTCGGAGGTGCGGCGGCTCGTGTTGCGGGGGTGGTCACCGGTGGGGTGACATTCTGCCCGAAAGCTACCGAAGGCGTGAATGGGGCAGTGTCGCGGCCGGTTCGAGTGTGGCTGGCCCTTTCGCCGAAGGGTCCGGTGGTCCATCGTCCACGAATGCCGACAACTGCCAACCGCATCAACCTCTTCTCCGAATCCGTGATTCGCAGCACCACGCGCATCTCGGACCAGTACGGCGCGATCAATCTCGCGCAGGGTTTTCCCGACACTGAGCCGCCCGAGGCGATCCTGGCCGCGCTTGAGCGGGCCACGCGCGGTCCGTTTCATCAATACGCGATGACGTGGGGAGCGCCGCGACTCCGCAATGCGCTGGCGGCGAAGATCACGCGCCTGACAGGACTTGAGGTCGATCCCGAAGAGCACCTGGTCGTGACCTGCGGCAGCACAGAAGCGATGGCGGCCGCCATGATGACCACCTGCAATCATGGCGACAAGGTGATCGTGTTCTCGCCGTTCTACGAGAACTACGCCGCCGATGCGATTCTCGCGGGCGCCGTGCCGATCTACGTGCCGTTGCGGCCACCCACATTCGATTTCGACCCGGACGAACTCGCGCGCGCATTTGAGCAGAAGCCAAAAGCGATCGTGATCTGCAATCCGGGCAATCCCACCGGCAAGGTGTTCACACGCGATGAGCTGATGATCATTCTGCGACTCGCAGAGCAGCACGATTGCTTTGTGATCACCGATGAGCCGTATGAGCATTTCGTGTATGCGCCGCACGTGCACACCTACTTCGCGGCGTTGCCCGGTGCGTTCGAACGGACGATCACCTGCAATTCACTGTCGAAGACGTATTCGATCACCGGCTGGCGCATCGGCTACATGCACGCCGCGCCGTACGTGATCAATCAGGCGCGCAAGGTGCATGATTTCCTTACCATCGGTGCGGCCGCGCCGTTGCAGGAGGCGGTGGTGGCGGGACTTGAACTGCCGCTCAGCTACTACGACGATCTGATCGCGCAATACACGCGCAAGCGCGCGATCTTTCTCAATTATCTGCGTCAGTCCGGCTTGCCCTGCAATGAGCCCCAGGGCGCCTACTTCGTGATGGTGGACATCGCGTCGCTTGGTTTTGCGACCGACACCGAGGCGTCGGAGTGGTTCATCCGCAACGTTGGCGTGGCGGGGGTTCCGGGGTCGAGTTTCTTCAGGGAGCCGGTGAACGACTATCTGCGCTTTCACTTTGCGAAGAGTGAGGCGATGCTGCATGAGGCCGGGCAGCGACTTGCCACGGTACATGAGCTGCGCGCACGTGTGGGCGCGGGCGTCTGACGGCGCCCGCCTGTGGCGCGGAGCTGAGCGTCTCTCACACGCCACTGGTGCCCACCGCCCGCATCCGCTCAAACGCCACTTCCGCCGCAATGCTTTCGCGATCACGCCCGACCGTCGCCACCGCGACCAGCCTCTGACCGTCGCGATAGTCCACGCGGAAATCCGGATGCGTCGGATCGAACGAACCATCGATTGCCACCGTGAATCCCTTCTCCGCGTGACCGACATACAACAGCGTCAGGTCATACTGCTCGGTCCAGAAGAACGGCACTGCGTCGAAAACCTCGCGCATCCCCATCATGTTGCGTGCGGCGGATTGCCCCTGTCGCTCGGCCACCACCCAATGTTCCACGCGCATCGGCGTGCCGGTGTGCGGATCGGGCCAGCGCGCGATGTCACCGGCGGCAAACACATCGGCGGCACTCGTTTCGAGGAATTGGTTCACGAGCACGCCGTTCCCGGTCGCCAGGCCTGCTGATTCGGCCAGAGCCGTCAATGGTTTCACGCCAACGCCCATCACCACCAGATCTGCTGGGATCGTTGCGCCGCTCGCGAGCGTGACCATGCCCACTTCAATCGCCGCGACGGTGGTGCCGAGATGGAACGTGACGCCGTGCTGCTCATGCAACCGGCGCATGAATGCCCCGACTTCGGGGCCGAGCACCCGTGACATCGGGATGGCGTCGGGCGCGACTACATGCACATCGAGGTTGCGCGAGCGCAGCGCGGCCGCGACTTCGAGCCCGATGAAACTGGCGCCGATCACGACGGCACTTGTTGCGCCCGCCGCAATCGTGGCAATCGCTTCGCCGTCGGTGAGTGAGCGAACGGTATGCACGTGCGGCCGCTGCGCGCCGGGCGTGTCCAGCCGGATTGGCGTGGCACCGGTGGCCAGCAGCAGCTTGTCGTAGCGCACGCGCGCGCCGCCGGCCAGCTGCACTTCGTGCGCAGCCACGTCGATGCGCTCAACGCGCGAATTCAGCCGCACATCGATGCGACGATCGCGGTAGAACTCCGTCGGTCGCAGAAAGTTGTACTCATGCGGAATCGTGCCGGCGATGGTCCCTTTGGAAAAATTGGGACGGTCAGCTGGAAGATTTTCGTCGGCGCTGATGATCGTCACCGGGCCGTCGTAACCGTCAGCCCGCAGCCGTTCTGCTGCCGCGTTGCCGGCCGCACCGCCGCCGACGATCACCATGCCGGGCGCATCGCTGTGTGACGGCGGAATCACTCGCGCCGGCGCCGCTTCGATCGGCGCGGTGACGTATACGACATTGCCGCGAACCTCAGTGCGCCAACGCGGCAGGGCATCAAACGCCGGTGCACGCGTGGCTGCGCCAGTCCTCAGGTTGAAGCAGGCGTGATGCAGCGGACACCGCACTTCGCCATTCACCACGGAACCTTCCGCCAACGCCACGCCGTAGTGTGAGCAGTGCGCGCCGATTGCGTGGTATGCATCGGCATGGCGGACCAGCAGTACATGCGATCCGAACGCGTGTCCATGCAGCATCGCGTCGTTGGCGATACAATCGGCCGGCAGTCCCGATGCGAAATCCGGACCGGTCAGTTCCTTCGGGATGTCGCCCATGTGGTGCCTCGGAACAGTGTATTACGCGTCGTCGGTTTTCCCGTCTGGTGTGCCGCGTTGCCGCATCTCTTCCAGCTGCGCCTCAACCGACGGCAGCACAAACATGTTGTCGGCAATATTCGCGATCTCCTCGGCCTCACGCCACGCCGTCTCGAGCGCGGCCAGTTCGCCGTCCATCGCGCGACGCTCACTCTCTTCGTGCAGCGCCATTTCGAGCGCGAGACTGTCTCGCGGCGCCAGATTTTTGAGCGTACCACGATCCTGCGGCCGCGACTCCGAGGTGGCGCGTTTCCAGCGGCTGACCGCGCGAATCGCCTCGCTGCTGCCGCCGAAACGCTGTTGCAACGTCCGCAGCACCTGTACCGGATCACCAGCTTCCTCGAGCAAATCAACTGCCTCCGACACCTGCTTCGCCGATCCGCCGAATCGATTCACCGTCGGCATAAGCCGCGCCGCGATCCGCATCGCCTCATCGCCGACAACATGATGCGAATCGTTCTTCGACTTGAAGCTGAGCGAGAATTGATCTGGCGCCCCGCCGCGCTCGATCACCGTATTACGTGCATCCTTGCGTCGCACCGGGATCAGCCGACCGTCGGCCATCGGAATGCGCGCAACCACGGTGTTCGGCATCCCGTGCACCAGAATATCGCGGATGCCGGTATTGCCCCAGATGCCCGCCAGTGAACCAACACTGGCGCCGACGTAGATGATGCCGCCGGCCAGCGTGACGGCGCTGCCTACAACGGCACTCGTGATCAGCATCTGTCGGCGGCGACGTTTCCCGAACTGATCCCCGTAACGCCACGCCGCCATCTCAGGTCGCTGCGCTTCGCCGATCCGGATCAGATCCATCCCTTCGCGCAATCGCGCCAGCCCGACGTTGTCCGTGCTCACACGAAGCCGACTGGCCCGATACCGCCGCTCAGCCGCTTCGATGGTTTCCCAGCGCTCGTCCAGCGGCGAGAGATTCCACCGCGCGCAGGCGCGGCACACAACCCAGAGGCGACCGCGGCTCGCATCGAATGCGAGTCGTGTGCCCACCGGAAATGTCTCGAACGCTTCGTTGCGTCCGAGATCGGTGTTGCAGTGGATGCACGTAGTAAACATTGGTACGAATGTCGCGCGGGGTTCTGGTGACGTGTAAGGTAGCGTGCTACGGTACACCGCGAGTGCCAGACCGGTTGCCTCGCACGCACCCGCCAATCGGACAGCGGACAGCAACACGTTCGGGCGCCAGACGCACAGTTGCACGTACGCAGTTCAACCCTGAACGGAAGCCATGATGCCGATTTGCGCGCGCCGTCGTTCCCGCCTGACGTTCGCAATCACCGCATGCTTCGTCGCGAGCGCATTGGCCCCGGTGGGCTATGCCAGCGCGCAGCCATCGGCGACGCCAGGCGAACTGCGCGTGACGTCGCCGAACGGCCGCACGGAAGTCAGCGTGGCGCTCACCGAGGGCCATCTCACGTACGCGGTGCGCCACGACGCGCGTGCCATCCTGCTGCCATCAAAGCTTGGCTTTGCATTTCGTAACGCCGCGCCGCTGGGCGACGGATTGCAGCTGGTGACCTCCGTGCGCGCGGCTGTCGACACAACCTGGACGCAGCCGTGGGGCGAGGTTGCACGCGTTCGCGACCATCACCGCGAACTGCGCATCACGGTCGCCGAAACTGCTGCTCCCGGTCGGCTGTTCACAGTTGTGTTCCGGGTGTTCGACGACGGTCTTGGCTTTCGCTACGAACTCCCGCAGCAGGCGAACCTCGGCGCGTTCGAAATCAGCGATGAGCTGACTGAATTCGCAATGGCCGACAACGCCAAGGCATGGTGGATTCCTGGCAATCGCAAGGCGATGGATCGCTACGAGTTTCTGTACGCGTCATCGCCGGTGAGCATGCTGGACACCGTACGCACAGCGCTCACGTACCGTCGGTGCTCGGCCTGAATCTGAATCCGCCGAGTCGCATTGCGGATACAAAGTGGATCACACCGATGACGTACGATGGCATCTGGTGGGGCATGCACGCCGGCCTGCACACCTGGCCATCGGGACCGAAGCACGGCGCCACAACCGAAAACGCAAAGCGCTACATCGACTTTTCCGCGGCGAATCACCTCGGGGGCACGCTCGTCGAAGGATGGAACGTCGGCTGGAATGGCGACTGGATCGGTACACACGGCAGCGGATTCTCCTTCACACAGGCGTATCCCGACTACGACTTACGCGCCGTTGCATCGTACGCGAAGGCGAAAGGCATCTCGCTGATCATGCACAACGAGACTGCGATGGGAATTCCGAATTACGAGTCGCAGCTCGACAGCGCCTTCTCACTGTATCGATCACTTGGCGTGACGGCGATCAAATCCGGCTACGTGAACGACAAGACGGCTGACGGCAACGCGCACACCGGCCAGTACATGGTGCGACACCATCGCAAAGTGATCGAGACGGCGGCGCACTACGGCATCACCGTGAATGCGCACGAGCCGATCATGGACACCGGCGAGCGTCGCACCTGGCCGAACATGCTCAGTCGAGAAGGGTCGCGTGGACAGGAGTACAACGCCGGTGGTCCCGATGGTGGCAATCCGCCGGAGCACGAAACGATTCTGTTTTTCACACGACTGCTCGCCGGTCCGATGGAGTACACGCCAGGCATTTTCGATCTGGTGCTGAAGCGCCCGACCGGTACACCGCGCACGCCGGATCAACCGCGCGTGCGCACGACACTCGCCAAGCAGCTCGCCGACTACGTGGTCCTGTACTCGCCGCTCGCGGGCGGGGGAGTCAGCGACACGCTCCCGGTAGCACATCCGTATCTTGACGTGACGTACGCATTGCGATATCGTCAAGCCTGTATACTTACCGGGGTAGACATGCCAATACTCGATCAGCCGTTGCGAGCCGTTGTACAGGCCAGCCCCTCGGACTCGCGGCTCACGCCGGTGGCCGAGGCGGTCGTTGCGCGTGTTGCAACGATGGTCTACCAACTCGTGAGCCACGCTTCGCCGGCTGCCGTCATGACGGCCGCAGTCTCCGGCTCTGACGTGGCGCTGGTGAGCGCGCTCGCCGATCTCGTTGGTGTCGAGTCGCAGCAGCCCGATCCCGTAGCGCTGGCGCGTTTGCGCGGCCACGTCAGTCTGGCGGCGCGCGTGGCCGAGTCGGGCGGCGTGTGGCCGGCGGATAAGGCGATCGAACAGTTGAACGTCACACGGTCCACGCTGCAGAACTGGCGAACGTCGCGGCGGGTCGTGGCGCTGGAGCGCGATGATGGGTCGTTCGCATATCCTGTGGCGCAGTTTCAGCAGCCTCGGTCGGACATGACGGCACCGCGGCCGTATCCGGCATTGATGCAACTCGGCTCGATTGTGGGTGATCGCCTTACGGCGGAAGAGCTTGTCGTATTGCTCGCGACCCCGCAGGAAGAATTGGCGAACGCAGATGGCCGCTCACGCACTGCATTTGACGCTTTGGCAGCGGGCGATGTTGACGCGGTGGTCGCGATGGTTACGCGCGTTGTAACGCCAGCTGACGCAGGCGCGCCGCTGCTTTCAAAAGAACCGCCGCGCACGATTTGAGTGCCCTGCGCTTCGGTCCGGAGGCTGGGCTGCCAGCAGGTTTTGCGCTTTGTCCCGTCGGCACTGATCTGCTTCGAGGACACAGCCCCGATCGCCAGCCGGCGTGGTTTGGACCGATCATGGGTGAGCGTGGCACGAACCGATTCGATCTTCCGTACCGCGAGCGCGAGTCGGACCCTGGCGTGTGCTACCTCGCGTCAACACTCGATGGTGTGTTACTGGAGCGTGTAATTCGTGACGCGAGGCGTGACGTTTCAGTTGCCACTCTTCAGACGCGGCACGCGCTCACACATTTTGTGACGACGCGCGACATACTGCTGATTGATCTGCTCGTCGCGCCGTGGCTTCGGCACGGCGTGCAAGTTGGCGAAGTCGCGGCTGCGCCGCCGTATTACGCGACGCAACAACTCGCCGCGCGTCTCGTGCTGTTAGCGCCGGACGGAGCAGCCGCATCGCCGCCTGCGCTACCCGACGGCATTCTGTACGGCTCGCGTTTCAGCGCACCGATTGAATGCATTGCTTTGTGGGATCGCGCGGCCGGCGCCTTGGAATGGAAACAAGCCATGTCGCTGGGTGACGATCGAACTGCGTTGGCAGCGGCGTGTTTGCGACTTGGAATTGGGTTGGTGCCGTAGCAATCGTAGTTTCATTTTTTCGCTACGCTAGTGAAGCAGCCCCGACCCGCTACTTCGCCATCTTCGACAACACATACTGCACCGCCAGATCGGTCGTGCTCCACAGCTGGATATCAGCCCCGCTGCCGTAACGCATCGCGCGGAGCTGCCCGCGGTCAAAGCCATAGCTCCACAGTTCCGTGTGAAAGCCGGACTGTTCAACGGCCGTTCGCACCTTCGTCATTGCCGCACGCAACTCGGTCAGATAAGCAGCATCCGGCGCTGCCACATTCGCCTGCACGC
>JANMWU010000516.1:0-1926 GCA_031380785.1 Gemmatimonadaceae bacterium | reverse complement strand
CTGATCGTGCACGAGGATCACTCGGTGCCGATTGTGACCACCAACGTGTGGTTTCACGTCGGTTCGGGAGACGAGAAGGTCGGGCGCACCGGCTTCGCGCACCTCTTCGAGCATCTGATGTTCATGGGCTCGGAGAACGCGCCGTATCCGCAGTTCGATCGCCTGCTTGAAGCAGCCGGTGCCAACAACAATGGTTCGACCACCGAAGATCGCACCAACTACTACGAGTTCGGCCCCAGTTCATCGCTCAAGCTGATGCTCTGGCTCGAAGCCGATCGCATGGGCTGGCTGCTGCCGACGATGGACAAGCCGAAGGTCGATCTGCAGCGGGACGTTGTAAAGAACGAGCGCCGTCAGAGCTACGAGAATCAGCCGTACGGCATGGTGGCCGACTACCAGCCGAAGCTGATGTTCCCGGCCGGGCATCCGTATTCGTGGCCGGTGATCGGTTCGATGACCGATCTCAGTGCGGCGTCGGTGGAAGATGTGAAGGATTTCTTCCGCAAATATTACGCGCCCAACAACGCCACCATCGTTGTCGCGGGCGATGTGAAGGCGGACGAAGTGCGCGCGATCGTGCGACAGTATTTCACCGCCGTGCCGCGCGGTCCCGCCATCGAGCGACCCACGCCGGCGCCGTTCACGGTGCATGACACCGCGATGACGCTCGAAGATCGGGTGCAGTTGCCGCGGCTCTATCTCAACTGGCACACCGGGAAAAATACCGGACCAGACGCGCCGGCGCTGCAGGTTACCGCCTACATCCTCGCCGGTTCGCGCACCGCGCGGCTCACGCAGGCGCTGGTGTTCAACGGCGAAGTGGCCACTGCCGTGCTGGCGTACGACGACGCCAAGCGACTCGACGGCGACTTCAACATCGTCGCCACCGCGCGGCCGGGAAAGGCGCTCGACACGCTGCAGACGCTGATCGATGCGAACCTGCAGCGACTCGCCACCGATGGTCCCACCGCACGCGAACTCGATCAGGCGCGCAACGCCATCGAAGCGTCGTTCCTGCGCAGCATTCAGACCGTGAGCGGCAAGGCCGATCAGCTGAACGAGTATTACTACCAGACCGGCAATCCCGATGGTTTTCAGGACGATCTCGATCATCTCCGCGCTGTATCAGCCGCCGATGTACAGCGCGTCGTGCATCAGTACCTGCAGGCACCGCGCACCATGATCTCCGTTGTTCCGCAGGGCAAGCCTGCGCTCGCCGCCACCCACAAGAGGCTAACCCAGTGATCCGCCGCGCTGTTCTGATAGCACTGCTTGCGCCGGTAGGTGTCAGCGCACAAGCAGCATTCGATCGCACCAAGCCGCCGACATTGCCCGCGGCTCCGAAGATGGTGCTGCCTTCGGTCACCACATCAAAGCTCGGCAATGGCATCGGGCTGCAGGTCGTGACACAAACCGAAGTGCCACTGGTGCAGGTCACGCTGACGGTCGCCGGCGGTGCGCGTCTTGATGGTGCGGAACCAGGTCGCGCATCGTTCATGGCGCGCATGCTGACCGAAAGCGCCGGCGGCAAGGACGTCAACGCACTGCAGAGCGAACTGGCGTTCCTCGGCGCGAACCTGACAGCCGGATCCTCCTGGGATTCATTCGTCGTGTCGCTCAACGTGCCGAAGCGTTCACTCGGCGCCGCGCTCGATCTGATGGCGGACGTCGTGCAGCGACCGGCGTTCACTTCGGCCGATGTGCGACGCCAGCGCGAGTTGCGCGCGGCGGCAATTCTGCAGCGCCGCGATCAGCCGAATGCGATTGCATCGCTCGCGTACAACGCGCTGATCTTCCCTGTGGGCCATCCGTATCACAACTCGGCCGACGGCGATTCAGCGTCCACCGCCCGACTCGACTCGGCAACCGTGCGCGCGTTCTACAATCGCGCATTCGTACCGTCACGGGCGAGGTTCATCGTGGTCG
>JANMWU010000499.1:0-8031 GCA_031380785.1 Gemmatimonadaceae bacterium | reverse complement strand
ACGTGCATGCCGTCGATCCAGACGCCGAGGCGTGGGCAACGCGTCACTCGCAGGCCGCGCCCAGTCATCTGGACGCCGGGCAGGCCGGAAAACCAGTCTTCCATGGTCACAGCTGAGCGCCCGGCGAAATAGCTGCGGTCGCGGAACGATCCGCTCGTGCGCTTTCGCCGTTCTTCAAATCCACGCCGCCAGGGTTCGCCCGGGTACTCAGCGGTCACCGTCACCTCGGGCAGTCGCACGCCGAGTTGTCCGAGTGTGACGCGAACGACGAATGCTGGCGCGGTGCCGATCGGAAACCGCGCGGCGCGTGGTTCAAATCCGATCTTCCGGACACTGATGGTCAGCGTGCTGTCGGCTTCGACGACAGCGTTCGCTACGCCGGCCGAATCAGTCAGCGCCGAATCAGCGCTCGGAAGGAATTCAATCCGGGCGTCCGGCAGCATGTGTCCGGACCGATCGCGTACCTCAACGCGCACGCTGCGCGGCGACGGTTGGGCGGCGCAGTGCGGGGCGGCCACACATAACGCAAGCGTCGCCGCCGCAATGCCTGCGAAAGCGCGCCAAACCTGACCGATGCCGAACTGGTCGTGGTGCACTGTGGCCATGTCGGGTAACATGTGATACGGACCAATCAACGGCCATAATGACGACTGGTCTCAGCGCCGCACCATTCCCGGAATCGGAGCGCCTGACGAGGCTCCAAGGTCGAGCTCGGCCCAATCACCGAGTTCCGCCCGGAAGAGGCCGGCTCGCGCAATCATGGCCGCATTATCGGTCGCGAGACGCGGTGACGGCGCGAAGACTTCCACGCCGGCGCCAACGCGCGCTGTGACGGCGTCGACAAGCGCGCGATTGCAGGCGACTCCGCCACACAGTACAACCTTGGTACGATTGGCCGCCTGTACGGCTCTGTACACCTTCGTGGAGAGCGTTTCGGTAAGCGCGTCCTGAAATCCGCGCGCAATGTTCCGACCGTCCAGTGCGATATTAGCGGATGATTTCACCGCCATCATCACGGCAGTCTTAAGCCCGCTGAACGACATATCATAGAAGTCATCATCGCCAACGCGCTGAGCTCGGCGAAGCATTGGGCGCGTGAACCGGAAGCGACTGCCGTCGCCTGAGAGGGCGAGTGTTTCCAGGTGACGGCCACCTGGATATGGCAAACCGAGCAGCTTCGCAGCTTTGTCGAACGCCTCGCCAGCGGCGTCGTCGCGGGTGGCGCCCAGGAGTTCATACGCACCCCAGCGCGGCACGTCGAGGAGCATCGTATGACCGCCGCTGACGAGCAGCGCGATGAATGGCGGAGTAGCGTCCGGATGCTCGAGACTGGTGGCGAAGAGGTGCCCTTCAAGGTGATGGACGCCGACGAGCGGAATGCCGGTGGCCATGCACAGGCCTTTCGCCGCCGCCACGCCGACCAGCAGCGCCCCGACCAGGCCGGGCGCGTGCGTGACAGCGATGGCGTCGACGTCGGACAGCGAGACTCCCGCGTCCACCAGTGACCGATCTATTACTGGCATGATGGACGTGAGATGCTGTCGGCTCGCGATCTCCGGAACCACGCCGCCGAAGACGCGGTGGATGTCTTGCGACAGAATCACGAGAGACTCGAGTTTCACCGAATCGCCGGTACCACTCAGGACGGATGCGGAGGTTTCGTCGCAGCTCGTTTCGATACCCAGAATGCGCATCAGTGTGCTGACTCAGAAGTTCGCAGCAGAATTGCCGGGCCTTTTGGCGCCTGGCCACGTTGAAAATCCTCGCGATACCTACTGGTATCGCTGCGGTTTTCGCCTTGCCAGCCCCCAAAATTCCTCGGCCCTTCGTACGCTGCGAATTTCTGAGGCAACACACTACGGTCCGGCGTCTTTCAGCAGCTGTGTGATGAGGGCGCGATTCGGGCCCGAATTCCAGTCGGAGGCGGCGATGACCTTCTTTCTGATGGTGCCGTCGGCGGCGATGATGAAAGTCTCGGGGACACCAGTGGTCTGATACGCGCCCTGAATGGCCTTCAGCGAGTCGTGGAGAATTTCGAAAGTGAGACCGTAGTCGTTGGCGAACTTGCGGATGTCGGCGTCCTTGCCCGGGTCATCGATGCTCACCGCGACCACATGCAATCCCTTCGGACCGAGCGCTTTGTGCAGCGCTTCGATGCTGGGCATTTCCGTGCGGCACGGACCGCACCACGTCGCCCAGACATTCAGCAGCACCACCTTGCCTTTGTAGTCCGCGAGCGACTTCGATCGCGACGGCGAGTCGAGCGTGGCGCCGGAGAACATTGGGGCCGGGCTTCCGACATCAACACCGACCAGCTCGTCCTTGAGCTGATACGATCCGAACCAGAGCGCGCTGCCAAGTACGGCGACGATTGCACCGACGACACGGAGTTGCTGGCCTGAGGTCACGCTGGCTCCAGCAGGCAGAGATCGCGCAGCGCGCGGATTTCATCGGCCGGACTGGCGGCGCTGAACACGGCGTTGCCGGCAACGAAGGTCGTCGCTCCAGCCGCGTGGCAGCCGCGGATTGTCTCGCGCGTGATGCCGCCATCCACTTCAAGGATTGCATCGCTGCCGACGCTGTCGAGCAGCTGGCGCGCACGGCGGATTTTGTCGAGTGAGTGCGGAATGAACTTCTGGCCGCCGAAGCCTGGATTGACCGACATGATGAGCAGCAGATCGAGATCGGCCGCCACTTCACGCACGGCATCGAGCGGAGTGGAGGGGTTGAGCGTGGCGCCGGCGAGGCAGCCCAGTTCCCTGATGCGCATCAGCTGGCGATGCAGGTGCGGCGCTGTTTCGACGTGAATGGTGAGTCCATTCGCCCCCGCCTTCGCAAAGCTGTCGAAGTACTTTTCCGGCTCGACGGTCATCAGATGCACGTCAAGAGGAAGTCTGGTGAGTTTGCGCACCGTTTCGATGACCTTCACGCCGAAGCTGAGGTTCGGCACGAAGACGCCATCCATGACATCGACGTGAAGCCAATCAGCGCCGCCGGCTTCGATGGCGGCGAGATCGTCGGCCAGGCGGGCGAAATCGGCCGCAAGGAGCGATGGGGCGATGCGAACAGTCATAGCTAAAAGATACCACGCACCGATGGACCCGGACGCGCCTGGGTTACCGCGGTATCGAGTCTCGCGGCGCGCGTGGGTGCGAGACTGTGAGCGTGATGGTGGTTCCCGGCGCCGCCGGTGAGTTGGCCGCGGGCCGCTGCGCGCTCACAAAGCCTTCGGGTTGGGACCCGGAAGAATCAGTGCGCGCCGGTGCGGCGTTAAGGCCCAGCTGACCGATGAGTGCCAGCGCGTCCTCCACCGGCATGCCGATGAGCGACGGCACGCCGATCGCGTCGGGGCCAGCGCTGACTGTGAGCCGCACTGCCGACGGTTGCAGTACCGTGGTGCCGATGCGTGGCGTGGTGGCGAGCACCTCGCCGCGCGGCCGCGCATCGAGACGCTCGGTGGCATCGCCGGGCACATCGAATCCCGCCGTCTCGAGCTCTTTCGTCGCAGCGTCACGCGTCATTCCGACCACATTCGGGATGGTGCCTTTCTTCGCGCCAAGTGAAACGTCGAGGGTGACTTCGTTTCCCTTGAGCGCCTTCACACCAGGTGCCGGCGTCTGACCGAGCACGGAATTCTTCGGCGCAGTCGGGTGATACAACGATTCACCGGTCTTTGCCTTGAAACTCGCAGCCGTGAGGCGCGCGGAGGCGTCCGCGAAGAGCAGGCCAACGACATTCGGTACCGCCGACTCGCTCTTGGAGATGGCGCCCGGCAGCAGCAGCGCCGCGACAATCAGAAATCCCACGGCAAAGCCGCCGATTGCTGTACTGACGATCGGACGCTGCGTGACGAATTCGCGGATGCGACGCACCGCCGGCGAATCGAAGCGCACCGACGGTGTCATCGGATCCGGCGAAGGCGTGCGGCGAATGCACCGTCGATACCGTGATCCTGCGGCAGCACGCGCAGCATGCCGCGATCGAGCACCGCACCGGGAACGACGCCTGCCGGCGGCGGCTCGAGCACGAACGAGTCGTCGTCAGCGAGGAACTCATTCACCACCGCATCATTCTCTTCGCGCTCGAGTGAGCAGGTGCTGTAAATCAGCAATCCGCCCGGCTTCACGCAACTGCTGGACGCGGCCAGAATGTCGCGCTGCAGCACCGGCAGCAGCGCGATGTCACTTACCCGCAAGCGCCATCGCGCGTCGGGGTGGCGACGAAAGGTGCCGGTACCGGTGCAGGGAACATCAACCAGAATTGCGTCCACCGGCTCGAGTGTTGGCGCGGTGGCGTCCATCTCGCGCACATCGACATCGGTGACGTGCATACGGTCAAGATTCGCGTGCAGACGCTGCAGCCGGTTCGCAGACCGATCGCATGCAATCACGCGCGCGCCCGCTTGCAACAGCGCCAGCGTTTTTCCGCCAGGTGCAGCACACAGATCGGCGGCGAGGTGCCCGCGCGGAATGTGCGCATACTGGACCACCAGAGCGCTGCCCGCATCCTGCACCCACAATTGTCCACGCTGAAACGCGCCGAGCTGTGTCAGCGCGACGCCGGGCGGCAACTGCAGCCCATCGTCCAGCAGTGGCGTAAGAATCGTTTCCACATCGCGCTCGTGCAGCAACCCACGCAATTCTTCGTGTGTGATCCCGAACGGTCGCACGATGATCGGTGCTTCGGTGTTGTTGTGCCCGGCGAGTCGCGCCGTGGCGTCCTTGCCGAAGGCGGCGAACCAGCGTTCGAGCAACCAGCGCGGATGACTGGTGCGCACCGCCATGCGTTCAGTCGCGTCATGATTGCGATCGAGTGCAGCGGCGGCTCCATCGGGCGACGCGACGGCCGGCATGTCACGCTCACGGTCGATGCGCCGCAGCACGGCGTTCACCAGCTTGCTGGCACCGATGCCGTGGCGTCGCTTGGCCAGTTCCACGGTCTGCGCGATAGCCGCGTATGCCGGCACGCTGCCCATTGAAAGCAGTTGGTATGCGCCCAGTCGCAGGAGATCACCCAGATCGGCGTCCAGTCGTGCCAGGCCGCCGGTGATGCGCGGCGCGAGGATCGAATCGATCCATCCGCGAGACCGCAAGAGGCCGTATACCAGCTCCTGCACCCAGCGTCGATCGCGTGGATCGAGTGCGGTGGTGACGCGCTCAAACGCCGCGTCGAGCAACGTGCCGCCGCGCAGCGCCGCGAGAATTTCCGCAGCGGCGATACGCGACTCGGTGATGAGCGCGCCTCGCACGGAAGGCGCCGCGGTGAGCGTCACAGGAGCCTCAGCGGCGGAGTGCCTCGTCATACGCGGCAAGATAGCGATGGGTGGCGGCGACGGCATCGTCGAGCCAGATGCCTCGCATTGCCGCGACACCGGATGCACCGGCGCGCACCACGGCATGCACGCGCTCGGGCGTCATGCCGCCAACGGCGACCACCGGACACTCCTCGGCCGCCTCCACTACCTGCTGCAGAAACTGCATGGGATCGCTGGTGAGATGGGCGTCGTCGTTCGACGGACCGACAACCAGAAAGGTGGCTCCGCTCTGCGCTGTCATCCACGCATCGGCGGTGGCGCGCACGCTGGCACCGATGACCATATCCGGCGCGATCCGGCGCGCGTCGGCGAGTGTCAGTGAACGCGACGTGAGTTGTGCGCCGGTGACGCCGGCCACGATGGCGATATCGACGCGGTCGTTGATCAGCACCCAGCTGCCGGTGATTTCACTGATCACGCGGAGCTCCAGCGCCAGTTCCAGCAGGCGATGCGCGGTGGTTTCCGATGCGCGCAGGTGAATCGCGATGCGCGAGCGACAGGAGCGCATGATGGCAGTGGCCGATGCGACGAATCCGGGGCTCGCGAGCACGAGGTCATTCGTGAGCGCGTGAAGCGTCGGCACGGTGCCGTGCATCAGGCGGCGGATGGTTCGAGGCCGAGGATGTCGCCTGTCGCGAGGCCGCGTCCCGCCATCCACTCGATGGCGCGCTGCCGACGCTTGCCTGAGGGATGCACGATGCTGATACGAAGCGCACCATCGCCGCACGACACGAGCATCCCCTCGTCGTCGATGGCGGTGACGGTTCCCGGCGACGACACCGGCGCGGTGGTTTGCAACAGACGTGCGCCAAAACACTTCACGTCAGCGCCGCGGTGTACGGTGAAGGCGCCTGGTCGTGGATCGTATGCGCGAATGACATTGGCGACGTCGGACGCTGACGTGCTCCAGTTGATGCGTGCGTCGTCACGATCGATCTTCGGCGCGAAGGTCGCGAGCGTGTGATCCTGATCGCGCGCTGGAAGTTGTCCGACATCCATCAACGCGAGCGCTTCGATCAATGCCTGCGCTCCCACCTCGGACAGACGATTCCGCAATTCACCGCCGGTTTCGTCGGCGAGAATTGGCACCCGTGCGACATGCAGAATCGGACCGGCGTCCATGGCCAGCACCATACGCATGATGGTGACACCGGTTTCGGTGAAGCCGCGTCGCACGGCCGTCTCGATCGGTGCGGCGCCGCGCAGCTCCGGCAGAATCGAGGCGTGAATGTTGATCGTTCCGCGTCGCGGAAGTTCGATCACCGCCGTAGGTAGAATATGGCCGTACGCCACCACCACATTCAGCTCGGCGTCGAGTGCGGTGAGTTCGGCAATGAATGCATCACCGCGCGGGCGTTCGGGCTGCAGCACCGGCAGACCCTCGCGGCGCGCAACGTCCTTCACTGGCGGTGGCGTCAGAACACGCGCACGGCCAACGGGACGATCGGGTTGTGTGACAACACCAACGACATCGAATCCTTCGCCGAGGAGCGCTTCGAGCGGTGGGACAGCAAAGTCGGGAGTGCCCCAGAACAGGATGCGCACGGCGTCGGATTCCGGCGTCGCTCAGCGCACGTCGCTGCGATGATGATCAGGCGCTTCCTGATCCTGCTCTTCGTCTTCGGCCTTGAGACGCGCGATCTCCTCGGGCGTGAGCCGGCGGAGCAGTTCGGGATAGTCGTCCTTCATCTCGTCCCATTCGCGCAGCGCCTGGCGGCGCTTCAGGATGGACAGATGATCGAGAAAGAGGCGACCGTGCAGATGGTCGATCTCATGCTGCAGGCAGGTGCCGAAGAGCTCCGTTCCTTCGAGCGTGATCGGTTTCATGTCGACGTCGAACGCCTGCACGGTGACGGTGCCGGCGCGTTCGATTTCGTAGTGAATGTCCGGAATTGAGAGACAACCTTCTTCGCGCCTGCTCTTGCCGCTTTTAATTCTGATGACGGGATTCACGAGCGCGATCGGATTCTTCCCGAGATCGATGACCGCGATGCGCTCGATGCGTCCGACCTGTGGCGCGGCGAGGCCGATTCCACGGGCGGCGTACATGGTATCGAACATGTCCGAAACCAGCGTGCGGAGCTCCGGCGTCATCTGCTGCACGAGCTCTGTTTCCCGCCGGAGGATCGGACTGCCGAGCACGTGGATGTCGAGCAACGCCATCAGGCGACCTTGTCCGCGCTGGAGCTGGCGCCACCGGCCGAGGTGATCTTGGCGATGCGACCGCGTTCGATGATCAGGCGTGATTCGCCGCTTTTGATGGTGATTTCGTCGTCGGCGCTCGGCGTGGCGGCGGCCTTGATGTGCTGCACGTCGCCGATGAGTCCACCGGCGGTGACGACGCGGTCACCCTTCTTGAGCTCGAGAATCGCCATTTCGTGCTTCTTCCGCGTCTGTTGCTGCGGGCGGATGAGCAGGAAGTAGAAGATCGCGAAGATGCCGCCGTACATGAGCAGTGGAGCCACCATGGTGTTCCCACCGGGGAACTGGAGCAGTGCGAGGGTGGCGAGCGGCAGGGATGTCATGAGGCGCTGGGCTGCTTGGTGTGGTATCTCGTGAGCCAGTCGCGGCTCCACGCGTCGAAGGTCCCGGTGCGGAGCGCGTCGCGCGCGTCACGCATCAGGGTGATGAGGAAAGATACGTTGTGCAGGGAAAGGAGCCGGAGGCCGAGCATTTCTTCGCTGACGAAGAGGTGGCGGATGTAGGCGCGATCGTAG
>JANMWU010000469.1:0-37260 GCA_031380785.1 Gemmatimonadaceae bacterium | reverse complement strand
GCTGGCGCACTGGCCGAATTCGATGGCGCGCTGCCAGCGCTGCTGCACGCGCTGCGCGACGACGACCTGCTGTTCATCACCGCTGATCACGGCAACGACCCTACCACCCCGTCCACCGACCACGCTCGCGAGCGGGTGCCGCTGCTGGTCGCGGGACCGACGGTCACACCTTGCGTCCTGCCACCGCGCCCGACCTTCGCCGATCTCGGCGCCACCGTCGCGGATGCCTTCGGAATCGGCTGGCGTGGGCGTGGCACAAGCTTCCTCGCGCAGGTGCATGCCTCGTGAGCGACGTGCAGAAAAATGAACTCCTGCACGCGGCCGAGCAGGTGATGCGCAATGCATACGCTCCGTATTCGAAGTTTCCTGTCGGCGCCGCGTTGCGCGGTGTGGACGGGTCGGTGCACGCCGGCTGCAACGTTGAAAATGCGTCATATCCGGCTGGCATCTGTGCCGAACGCGTCGCGCTGTCGCGCGCGGTGGCGGATGGTGTGCGGGAATTCACCGCGATCGTGATTTGCACCGAGGCTGCTGTTCCAACACCGCCGTGCGGCATTTGCCGGCAGGTGTTGCACGAGTTTGCCCCGATGCTTGAAGTCACGAGTATCACGACCGGCGGTGCGCGTCAGACATGGCGTCTCGACGCGCTCCTTCCCGCTGCCTTTGCGGCGAACCTCATGGCTGTGTCCTGACGGCCAGCGCTCGCCTCACCTCGTCCCGTTTCCGTGTCTCCTCGCCAGTTTTTCCGCTGCCTGCCGCTCGCCGCAATCGTCATCGCGGCGGCGTGTTCGGAACGCCTCGATACGAGCAAGAACTGTCCGTCGCTTTGCGCCGACAACACGCTCGTATTCAAGGACACCACACTCGATATCGTGCAGTTCGACTCTGCGTTCCCCGGCTTTCTCAACGTCGGGGAGCGGTGGCCCGCGCCCGGGCTCGCCACAGCGAGCGGGACGGGGGGATATCTCTACGAAACATTCGTCCCGGTTGTGAATCGCACCGATTCCGTGGATATCCGGCAGGTGTTTCGCTTCGATACGTTGCCGCGCACGCTGTCGTCCACTGACACGACATCGATCACCGCCGTCACAGGCAGCAAGCTGCTGCTCGTGATCGACACGTCGCGTTCGGTGATTCCCGCCGGACCGACGACCGTTTCGCTCTACGATGTCGACGATTCCACGGTGACTGATGACACCACGCCGAGCATTCTCGCGGCGCGCTTCACGCCAGCACGGCGGCTGGCGTCACGTACATTCACGCGCGCCGAGGCGTTCGCTGATACCATCACCGGACTCGGAGCAACGGCGCGAATCCGTTCCTTTGCGATCACAATTCCCGATACGGTGATGCTGAGCTACGTGAAGGGGCCACATCGCCTGCGCATCGGTATGCGCATCACGTCGTCCGCACCCGCGGCACTGCGGTTCGTCGCGCCGAGTGTGCTGTCGGACGGATTGGTGCCCCGGCTGACGTACGATCCGTCACCCGACACGGCGATCAAGGCATGGTCCATCGCAACGCAAAACAAGGCGACCGTCACCGACCCGACCCGATTCCGGTCGCAGTCGCTGGTCCTGAAAGACCTGACACCGCTGCTGAATGATGGATCGCTGGAGGTCGGCGGGCTGGTTGCCGTGCGCAGCTTGCTGCAGGTCAAAGTGCCGCGCTCGTTTCTCGACACGGTCACCATCGTGCGCGCCTCGCTCGACGTCACACAGCGCCCGTTGCGCACAGTGCCGGGGGCTGACAATGGCGTTCGCATGCGTGCGCGGGTCACCATCGCCGGCCCGGCGCTTGGCTCCGATCCGCGTCGACAGGTGGAGTTTCTCGACCCGACGCTTGAGGGATTACCTCTGCCATCGATCAACGTCGTGCCGCGAGACAGCGGCGTGCGATCGTTCGACGTCGGCGCGGCGCTGCGACTCTGGATAGCGCAGGACAGCACGATAGCCACCGGCTTTGTGCTGTATTCTGAGAGTGAAGCATTTCAGGAACAGCGACCGGCCTTCTTCTCGCGTCGCGCGGCGAATCCCGCGCTGCGCCCCAAATTGCGCGTCACGTATACAACTCGTCGCGAAGGGGCGATCCCATGATCAGCGCACATGTCGGGCGCTGGCTCGCGATGGCGGCAATGTGTTGTGCGACGCAGCTCACAGCGCAGGGTGCGATTGGTTTGCAGGGCTACGGCTATCCGCCAGGCCAGCTCACCGTGCGTGCCGCAACCAGCGGCGGTGGACTCGGCGAGTTCGATCAGGCGTCGCCGCTGAATCCCGCGGCGCTGATGAACTGGGGTGTGGCCGGCGCGTATCTGCAGTACTCGCCGGAACGACGGTCGACGTCAGTGAACGGCATCAGCACCTCGTCGACTGTGGCGCGGTTTCCGGTTTTCTCGATCGGTCTTCCCGCGGGCGAGAAGTACGCGTTCGGAATCTCGACTTCGACGCTGCTTGAGCGAAACTACACCACATTGATTTCGGCGCGGCAGTTGATCCGCACCGATTCGGTCACGACCACCTCGAACACCGACGCTCGTGGTGGAGTGAGCCTGATTTCGTTCGGCGGCGCGATGCAGGTCACCAGCTGGCTGCGTATTGGCACCGCGCTGAACATCGTTACCGGTGAGAATCGGGTGAAGACGGTGCGCAGCATTGTTGCCGACACCGGTGTGAGGGTCGACACGGTCTCTTATGGCACAATCACCGAAACCAGCACGGCGACTTTCGGCGGCAACGCGGTGTCATTCGGGGTCGATGTCGCGCCAACCAAAAAGCTCAGCCTTGCTGCGTCCGGCCGGCTTGGCTTCCGCATGCGCGCAGAGCTCAACGATTCGACTCGCCGCACCGCTGACGTTCCGAACCGCGCCGGTGCTGCCGTGCGATGGGAAGTTGGCGGAAGTAACATCGCGGCCCGCTATGACTGGGAAGGATGGTCGGCGATGAAGGGGCTTGGCGGTACGTCGCGCGTGTTCGATACGAGCGAAATCGGCATCGGCGCGGAAGTGCCGGGACCGAAGATTCCTGGTGGACAGATGCTGGTACGATTTGGTGTGCGCAGCAGGGACCTTCCGTACTCCGTTGCCGGCGTGCAGCCGAAAGAGAATCTGCTTGGCGGGGGCCTGGGATTTCCGATTGGGTTCGGCCGGGCGCAGGTCGATCTCGGAGTAGAGCGCGCGACGCGAAAGGTGCCCGGGATCGACAACCTGAAGGAAAGCGGTTTGATCGTGTCGTTCGGATTCCGGCTGCGGACCTGAGCTGATGGCAGTTCGCGTCTTCCTGCAAACGTTCGGCTGTCGAGCGAATCAATACGACTCCGAGGCCGTCGCAGCGATGGTGACTGGTGGCGGCGGTGTCATCGTCGCCACCGAAGACGAGGCGGACGTTGCAGTCTTCAACAGCTGCGCCGTGACGAGCGCCGCTGAAGCGGATTTGCGACAGCAGGTGCGCCGGGTTGCCCGGAACCGGCCGAATCTTCGCACAGTGGTGATGGGGTGCGCGGCTGCGCGCTCGGCCGGCACAATTGCCGCGCTGCCAGGGGTGAGCCACGTGGTGCCGGGCGCCGATTTCGCTGCCATCGGCGCTGCCATTGGGCTCGACGCCGGCACCGCCGATGTGGTCACGCTGAAGCAGCGCGGCACACGCGGATTGCTGCGCATACAGGATGGCTGCGACGAACACTGCACGTTCTGTGCGACAACACTCGCACGCGGGGCCAATCGTTCGCGCCCAGTCGATGCCCTGATCGCCGAAGCCGGTGCGCTGGCAGCGCATCATGCCGAGATAGTGCTGACTGGCATCCATATCGGTACGTACGGCCAGGATGTCGCGACGTCGCTCGGCCACTTGCTGGCGCGCCTGGTTGACGCTATTCCGCAGGTTCGGTTCCGCCTGTCGAGCGTCGAGGCCACCGAGGTCGACGCGCAGCTGGCCGACTTGCTGACAGGCGACGCAACACGGGTTGCACCGTATCTGCACGCGCCGCTGCAGTCGGGCAGTGACGCCGTGCTGCGACGCATGGGGCGCCATTGGTATTCCGCGGCCAGCTATGCGCGTGCCATCGACGCGCTCGTCTCGCGCCGCGGCATTTTCGGTGTGGGTGCAGATCTCATTGCCGGCTTTCCCGGCGAAACTGACGCCGATCACGCTGCGACCTGCGCGCTGGTGCGTTCGCTGCCGTTCACGGCGTTGCACGTCTTTCCATATTCCGCGCGCCCGGGTACCGCTGCCGTCAGATTGTCGGACACTGTCCCGGCGCAGCGGAGCCGGGAGCGTGCCGCGGAATTGCGCGCCCTGGGCAAGGCCGCGGCCGATTCATACGCCGCGCGGCGCGCTGGGACATTGGCCGACGTGATTGTGATCGGCCACGATGACGGCCATCGGGACGGGCTCACGGAGGATTACCTTCAGGTTGAGCTGGAGCAGCCGGCGCCACCTCGGGGCGCGCGTGTGATTGCCCGCCTGGAGCGCCAGGCCGGACGTCCTACGCTGTTCGCGCGACCGCTGAGCTGACGCCATGCCGACACACACACGTCCAACCGTTTTCATCGAAACGTACGGCTGCCAGATGAACGTCAGCGACACTGAGCTGATGCTCGGCAAGTTGACAGCGGCCGGCTACGACTCGGTTGACGTTCCCGACGGCGCCGACGTCATTCTGATCAACACGTGCGCTATTCGCGAGAACGCCGAGCAGCGCGTTGTCGGGCGCCTCGGTGAACTGAAGCGGCATATGAAGCCCGACACCGTCATGGGTGTCACTGGCTGCATGGCGCAGCGACTCGGCCCCCGTCTGCTTGAGCAGGCAAAACATGTGTCACTCGTGATCGGGCCTGATGGGTACCGCGAACTGCCAGCGTTGCTGGAAGGCGCACGGCAGGGTCAGCGCGTGGCCGCGACCACCTTCGATCTCGAAGAACACTACGAGGATTTCACGCCGCGGCGGTTTGACAACGTGAAGGCGTGGATCCCTGTGCAACGCGGCTGCGACTACAAATGCACTTACTGCATCGTGCCGACCACGCGCGGCAGCGAGCGCAGTCGAAAGCTCGCCGACGTCGTCCGTGAGACCGAACAGGTCGTCGCTGACGGCATCACCGAGGTGGTGCTGCTCGGTCAGACAGTGAACAGCTATTTCGACGGGGCGCACGATTTCGCCGACCTGCTGCGCGCTGTCGGCACCATCCCGGGTGTCCGCCGACTTCGCTACACCAGCCCACATCCGAACGATTTCAGCGATCGCGTGATTGCGGCGATGGCCGAAACACCTTCGGTCTGCGAGCACGTGCATCTGCCAATGCAGAGCGGCTCGACCCGGACTCTGAAGCGCATGCTGCGCCGCTACTCACGCGAAAGCTTCTTCGATTGCGTTGCGCGCCTGCGTGCGGCGATTCCGTCAATCATGCTCACGACAGATATCATCGTCGGCTTCCCCGGTGAAACGGACGACGATTTCGGGGAAACCCTGAGCGCGGTGCAAGAGATCGGATTTCTCGATGCGTTCACGTTCAAGTTCTCGCCGCGCGAAGGCACGCCCGCCACCCGCATGCCGGAATGCGAATCAATCAGCGATGAAGTCTCGGGACAGCGCCTGCAGCGCCTCGTCGACACAATCCGCGCCCGCAGCCGCGATCTGAATCTCGCACTGCTCGGCACCCGGCACGAAGTCCTGATCGAAAAGGCGGCCAAACGCGGCGACCTGCTGCAAGGCCGCACACGCGACTTCCGCACGATTCTTGTGCCGGGCGACCTGTCGCTCATCGGCAGCTACATGCACGTCGAGATCACCGGCACAACCGGTCACACTTTCACAGGCGCACCGGTCGCACCGCGTGCAGCGCTTCCCATGGCGGGCTGATTCGCACCGCACATGAACACCGCACATGAACACCGCGCATGAACACCGCGCATGAACACCGCACGCAAATGATGTGAGTTGCACGAATCCGGTGTGCGCGAGCGCTCGCGACACCGGATTGTCTCGTTGTGCCCTCCGCCTCCTGGATTCTCCTCTGCTTCATCATCGGCTCCGCCGCCGGTGCCGCGGACGCTTCCACCGGTCTCACCGCCGGCGCCGTCGCGCTGCTCTGGATCTGCTGGCGACTGCGCCGCGGCGGGAGACTCTCCGTAGCCGGTGCCGTGCTGCTTGCCGTCGCCGCGTGCGCCCGTGCCACCGCGGATCGCTGGCACAACGCACACTGCCGCGCCGCACTGGTGCGCAGCGACACGCTCGACTTCGTCGCCGACTTTGACCTGCACACCGGCGACGCCGCCCCGGCATTGTTTCGCACGCAACGCGACAACTGCGAGTCAGCCGGAATGGTTCGCGCCCGCATCGACATCGTAGGTGGACGGTGGTACCGGACGGGCGCTCGCGGCGAGCCGGGCGATCGGGCAATCACACTCACAGTTTCAACCGCGCAACGCCTGCCGACAACTTCGCTCCGGCCCACACTCCGCGCCGATGGCGTTCGACGCGTCGATTCGATCTTCACCATCGACGCCCCAATGGCTCGCGCCCTGCTGCTCGCCGACATGCACCTGATCCCCCCGGACATGCGACAACGCTGGGCCCGCGCCGGATTGGTCCACCTCCTTTCGGTCTCCGGCGTCCACGTCGCGATCATCGCCGCCGCACTCCTCATGCTCGGCACCGCCGCTCGGCTCACGCAGCAAAACGCCACGCTCCTCGCGCTGGCAATGACGGCGATCTACGTCGTAGTGCTCGGTTTGCCGCCTCCCGCCGTCCGCGCGGGCGTCATGTTCGGGAGCTTGCTCATCGCACGACTCCGACAACGACCGGCCTCCGAATGGTCCGTCCTCACACTCGGCGCCCTGCTGCCAACACTCGTTGACTCCGCCGCCCCACTCGACCTCGGCTGGCAGCTCTCCGTGCTCGGAGTGTTCTCGCTCGCGGCTAGTGGACGGCTCACGAAACGGCTCGGCTGGACCGGCGGGGGTTGGAAACAATCGCTGCGCAAAGAGTTGGTGACGAGCATCGTCGCCAGCGCCGCCTCGGCGCCGATTATCGCCTGGTATTTCGGCATCGTGAGCCTAATCGCGCCGCTGGCGAACCTGCTCGCCGCACCGCTCATCACTGTGCTGCAGCCCACTCTCTTTCTCGCACTCGCCTGCGCGCCAAATCTTACCGCCGCACGATTCGTCGCCTCCGCCGCGCACCCCGCACTGGCGCTGCTCGATTCCATCGCGCTGCAGGCCGCGAAACCAGCATGGGCCGCCCTGTCGATCGCTCCAACACTGGCACAGGCCCTGCTCAGCGGAGTCGTGACACTCGCACTGATGCTCGCGATGGTCCAGCGCGACACAGCGATGCCGCTGCTCGTCGCAGCGCTCGGCAGCATTGCGTTCGTCTGGCACGATCTGTTGCCTGGTCGCGGCTCCGGAATGCTCGAGCTGCATCTGCTGGATGTCGGACAGGGCGACGCCATCGCGCTCCGCACGCCGCATGGACACTGGATCGTCGTCGACGCCGGCGGCGGGTCACCCGGCGTGGATCGCGGACGACGCGTCGTGCTGCCATACATCCGCGCACGCGGCGGCGCCGTGGACGCGTTCATTCTCTCACATCCACACCTCGATCACGTTGGCGGTGCACCCGCGCTGATCGGTGCCACAACGCCAGCGCTCTACTTCGATGGAGCATTCGCCGGCGGTACTGAGGCGTATCGCGCGTCACTCGAGAGCGCCGCCGTGTATCACGTGAAGTGGCAACGCGTTCACCCCGGCGAGAGTGTGCTCATTGATGAGGTGCGACTCCGCTTTCTCGCACCGGATTCTGCCTGGACGGCGTCGCTTACCGACGCCAACCTCGCCAGTACCGTCGTGAGAGTCGAGTTCGGAAGCGTGTCGATGCTGCTCGTTGGCGATGCCGAACGACCCGAAGAGGAATGGCTGCTCGAGCATACGCCGTCGGAGCTGCTGAGGGCCGACGTGCTCAAAGTCGGTCATCACGGCAGCAAGACCAGCTCGAGTGCGAAGTTCCTCGACGCCGTGCGACCGCGCCTGGCACTGGTGTCGGTGGGTCGGGGGAACAGTTACGGGTTGCCGTCGCCTGAAGTCATGCAGGAGTACGATCGCCGAGAGATTCCGCTCTTGCGGACCGATGTCGTGGGTACGACTGTCGTGCGTACAGACGGGCAAGTGGTGTCCGTAGGTACCGCCGCGCGCCAATGGAGTCTGCCGTCCGTCCATTCCTCGCCTCGTTCCGCGCCCGCCTCCTCGCTCCCCTGATCGGCGTGTCTGATGTGCTGCCCGCTGATGTGGCCGCGCGATGGCCGGTACTTGCCGCGGTCCGCTGGCGACGCGGCGGACTTCCGCCTCGCGTCGGCGGCTGGATGCTCGGCCGGCGATCCGTGGTGGGGATCACACTCTGGAACACGGTCTTTCTCGCGCCGGGCGCAGCGTGGGACCCAGCGTTACTCTTGCACGAACAACGACACGTCGAGCAGTTTGCAGGCTCGGCTGTATTCCCGCTTCTTTATATCTGGGAATCGTTGACGCGCGGGTATTCGCGCAACCGCTTTGAGGCGGATGCCGACGCCTGGGCAGCGCGACGATTCGAACGGCCTCAGCCAACCAACCTCTCTCCGGGCGCGTGAACGTGGTCAACCACACCCCCGTTTCTGTCGTCACCATCGAGCGCTTCATCATCGAGCAGGAGCGACTCTACCCGGAAGCCAGCGGTGAGCTTTCCGGTATCCTGTACGACATCGCGCTCGCCGCGAAGATGATCTCGAACAAGGTGCGAATGGCCGGTCTCGTCGACATCATCGGCGCCACCGACAACGAAAACGTGCAGGGCGAGACGCAGCAGAAGCTGGACGTGCTGTCGAATGACATCATGATCAAGGCGATGGATCACGGTGGTCGACTCTGCGCCATGGCGTCGGAAGAGGAACCCGACATCATCCCGATCCCCGATCGATTCCGCACCGGCAAATACTGCCTGATGTTCGACCCGCTCGACGGCTCATCCAACATCGATGTAAATGTGCCGGTTGGCACGATTTTCTCCGTTGTGCGCAAGATCACCAACGGACGACAGGGTTCGCTCGAGGACTTTCTGCAGCCGGGCCGCCGTCAGGTTGCTGCCGGCTACATCATCTACGGCTCCAGCACGATGATGGTCTACACCACCGGTCAGGGCGTGCATGGATTCACGCTCGACCCCTCGATCGGTGAATTCCTGCTCTCGCATCCGAACATCCGCACGCCGCATCGCGGAAAATTCCTTTCGGTGAACGATTCGTACGAGCAGTACTGGGACGAGCCGGTGAAGGCGCTCATGCGTCGCTACCGCGGCCTGGATGGCGTGCAGCAGGCGCACAATGTCCGGTACGTTGGCTCGCTCGTGGCAGACTTCCATCGCAACCTGCTCGCGGGCGGCGTGTTCGTCTATCCCGCCAATACCATGTCGCCGCGTGGCAAATTGCGTTTGCTGTATGAAGCGAATCCACTCGCGTTCATCTGCGAACAGGCTGGTGGCGCCGGATCCGATGGGCGTATCCGCATTCTCGATGTCCAGCCGACCGAGCTTCATCAGCGCACGCCCTTGTATCTCGGTAGCAAGGGCGACGTCGAGACTGCAATTGAACTCCTCGCACCGCCCGTCGGAGCCGGTTTGTGAGTGCCGCTGCGTCGAAGCCCGGCGCGACTGAACTGAAAACGTCGCCGTCGGGACTCGAGATCAAGGCGGTGTATCGGGCGCATGACGCAGCAGGGGCCGAACTCGGTGAGCCGGGACAGTTCCCGTTCACACGCGGTGTGCAGCCGTCGATGTACCGCGGTCGGCTCTGGACAATGCGACAGTACGCAGGATTCGGAACGGCGGCGGAATCGAACACCCGCTACAAGCTGCTGCTCGACGCCGGACAGACGGGGCTTTCGGTGGCGTTCGATCTGCCCACCCAGATGGGGATCGACTCCGATGCGCCGCGCGCACTCGGCGAAGTCGGCCGGGTCGGCGTCGCCATCGACACCGTCGAAGACATGCACACCCTGCTCGACGGAATCCCGCTCGACAAGGTCTCGACGTCCATGACGATCAATGCCACCGCCAGCTCGCTGCTGGCGATGTACATCGTCGTTGCTGAAGAACGTGGAATCAGACGCGCTGCACTGAGCGGCACCACGCAAAACGACATTCTGAAGGAGTACATCGCACGAGGCACGTACGTGTATCCGCCGGTACCGTCACTCGCGCTGGTGGCCGAGACCTTCAGATTCTGCGCCAGTGAAGTGCCCAACTGGAATCCGATTTCAATCAGTGGCTACCACATTCGTGAAGCCGGTGCCACGGCGGTGCAGGAACTCGCGTTCACCTTCGCCAACACGGTGGAGTACGTCCAGCGCGCGTGTGCAGCGGGACTGAAGGTCGATGACTTCGCGCCGCGGCTGTCCTTTTTCTTCGCCTGTCACAGCGATCTTTTCGAAGAGGTGGCCAAGTTCCGCGCCGCGCGACGCATCTATGCGCACCTGATGCGCGAGCGCTTTGGCGCCAGCGATGCGAGTTGCCGACTGCGTTTCCACACTCAGACCGGTGGCGTGACCCTCACCGCACAGCAGCCGCTGAACAACGTCGTCCGTGTGACAGTGCAGGCGCTGGCGGCGGCTCTCGGTGGTACGCAGTCGCTGCACACCAATGGGTACGACGAAGCGCTCGCGCTGCCGACTGCGGAAGCCGCCACGCTGGCACTTCGGACGCAGCAGATTGTGGCCTACGAGAGCGGTGTCGCGCAGACCGTGGATCCGCTTGCCGGAAGCTTCTACGTCGAAGCGCTCACTTCTGAACTTGAAACCCGCGCATTGGCCTTGATGGAGCAGGTCGACGCACTGGGCGGCAGCGCGGCGGCGATCGAGAAAGGCTTCTTTCAGGACGAGATTGCGCGTTCCGCCTACGAGTACCAGTTGCGCGTTGAGGCCGGCGATTCGGTAATCGTTGGCGTCAACAAATTCGGCGACGGTCAGGACCCGCCCGTGATCGCTTCACCGGATTTCTCGGCCCTCGAACGCGGTCAGGTCAGGCAATTGCGTGCCGTGCGCGCCTCACGAGACGGCACTCGCGTCGAAGCGTCGCTTGCAGCGCTCCGCAACGCTGCGGCTGCGTATGCAATCGCCGACGCCGAGCGCGGTCACATGATGCCACTGATCATCGACGCCGTTCGTGCACGCGCCAGCGTGGGCGAAATCTCTGACACCTTCGCGACCGTGTGGGGCTCGTACCGGCCGAAGTAATGTTTTCCGGGCTGCGTCCGCGTCGCTGCTGAGGCATTGGGCAACGCACCACGCTTCAGCAGCGACTGCGTGACAAGTGCCACTACCACGCCGGATACACATGGCACCCATCAATCCCGCGCCGATCGAAATAGCGCTGATGGTAGGTTTCGCCTTTCCAGAACGTTGGCGCGGGCTTGATCTCCGTCGCGACCGGCCGACGCAGCTTGCCGCTGCTATCGATCGTCGCCTTTGATTCGCGCGCGATACGAGCCTGCTCGTCGTCATGCGTGAAAACGACGCTCCGATATTGCCGCCCCACATCGGGACCCTGACGGTCCACCTGCGTCGGATCGTGCAGGTGCCAGAACACGTCGATCAGCGCTTCATACGAAATCTTTGATGGATCCCAGGTCACCTGGACCACTTCGGCGTGTTCTGTGGTGTCGGTGCAGACCTGCTCATAGGTCGGACGTTCATTCATGCCACCCATGTACCCGACGGCTGTGCCCACAACACCAGGGAGGCGGGAAAGAATCTGTTCGACACCCCAGAAGCAGCCTGCGCCAAACGTGGCGAGGCGCGTCTCAGCGGCGGGAACTTGAACAGCGGTGTCGAGATCTGAGGTATTCGGTGCGGACATTGTCTGGTCAGGCTGGCGGTTCGGTCGCGAATCACGATGTGTGGCCCGCGGGTGGTCCGATCGGATCACCGCGTCGCTGGGCGATACGATCACGCCGATGCGACTGTGATATGTACCCGCGAGGGTTATGAATCGTGCTCGGCGCTCGTCATCGCGCTGTTGAATGCCCGGGCGAGCTCGGCTAACTTCAAAGGCTGTCGTCTCTTCCAAGTGTCGGAGTCATGCCCACTTACGAGTTCCGTCTCCCCGACGGCACCCTCATTGAACGGACCTTTCGGATGTCTGAGGTCCCTGACGAAATCCCCAATCCGAATGGCGAGGGGACGGCGGTGCGCATCATCTCGGGCGGAGCCGCTCTCGTTTTCAAGGGATCCGGCTTCTATCTGACCGACTACGGCAAGAACGCGCACCGGACGCAGGGTGACGCGCAAAAGCCGGGCAGCGGTTCGGAATCGAAAGGCGAGAACGCATCGGGTACGCCGGAGTCCGGCGGCGGCAAATCCCCCGACGCCTCGCCGGCGGGTTCGAAGGCGCCCGACTCGAAGTCGTCGGAGTCGAAGTCGTCAGACTCGAAGTCGTCGGAGTCGAAGTCGAAGTCATCGGAGTCGAAAGCGTCAGAATCGAAGCCGTCAGAATCGAAGCCGTCATCGTCGGGTGAATCGAAGGCATCCGGCAGCGGCCCGGCCGCGCCGTGAGTTCGCCGGACGGTCTGCGCGCCGAGATCGGTCGCGCGGCGCAGACGCTCGGCGCGGCGGCGGATTTCACGGCGGTCGTTGAACGTCCGCGTGACCCGAGCTTTGGCGAATGGTCAACCAACGCCGCAATGCTGCTCGCCAAGCCACTGCGCCTTTCGCCGCGCGATGTGGCGACCAGACTGATCGCGGCCATGCAGCTGGACACCGTCGGCATCAGCGAGGCGGAAATTGCCGGCCCCGGTTTCATCAACTTTCGCATCGATACCGGCGCGCTGACGCGCGTGTTGCCGGACATTATCCAGCGCGCTGCGAACTACGGCCGCAGTGACACCGGTGCATCGCAGCCGGTGGTTGTGGAATTCGTCTCCGCCAATCCAACTGGTCCGCTGCATGTCGGTCATGGCCGACAGGCCGCGCTGGGCGACGCCATCAGCACGCTGCTGCACTGGACCGGCTGGAAAGTCAGCCGCGAGTTCTACTACAACGATGGCGGCGGTCAGATCAACAATTTGCAGCGCAGTGTGCAACTGCGCGCGCAGCAGCAGGTAGGCCAGGACGTGGTGTTTCCTGAAAATGGATATCACGGCGCCTATATCGGCGAGATAGCGGCCGACTATCGCGCGCAGCACCCCGATGACATCGGCATCGCTGACGCGGATGCGATCTGCAAATTCGCTGTCGCGGCGTTGCGTGCCGAGCAGGATCTCGATCTGCGGGCGTTCGGCGTCGTGTTCGACACGTACTATCTGGAAAGCTCGCTGTACACCGATGGCAAGGTCGATGCGACTGTTGCGCAGCTGATCGCGAGCGGCTTCACGTACGAAAAGGACGGCGCGCTGTGGCTGCGCACGACTGACTTCGGTGACGACCAGGATCGCGTCATGAAGCGCTCGGCCGAGAAAGGTGGGGAGTACACCTACTTCGTGCCGGACGTCGCGTATCACGTGACCAAGTGGGAGCGTGGGTATACTCGCGCGATCAATGTCCAGGGCGCGGACCATCACTCCACGGTGACGCGCGTTCGCGCCGGACTGCAGGCATTAGGCATGGGAATTCCTCAGGGGTATCCCGATTACGTGCTGCATCAACTGGTAACGGTGATGCGCGGCGGTGCCGAGGTGAAAATCTCGAAGCGTGCCGGCAGTTACGTCACCGTGCGCGAGCTGATCGAGGAGGTGGGCCGTGATGCCGTCCGGTACTTCTTCGTGATGCGCAAGGGTGATTCGCAGCTGGTCTTCGACGTCGATCTCGCGCGATCGCAGTCGGAGGAGAATCCGGTTTACTACATCCAGATGGCGCACGCACGCCTCTGTGGCATCTTTCGCGTTGGCGCGATCGATCCGGCGACGATCGATGGCGTCGGTGTCGATCTGTCGGTTCTGTCTGAAGTCGCGGAGCGAGAACTCATCAAGGCGCTGGCGGATTTTCCGGCCGTCCTGGCTGGCGCGGCGGCGGCGCTCGAACCGCATCGCCTCGCGAACTGGATCGAGAAGACCGCCGGTCTCGCGCACACCTGGTATCACAGGCATCACGTTCTGAATGAGCCGCCGGCAATCATGCAGGCACGGCTCGTGCTTGCGAATGCTGCCCGTGTGGTGTTTGCCAACGCGCTCGCCGTGCTTGGTCTCACCGCGCCCGAGCGCATGTAGGTCGCGGTCTCACTCCTTTTTCTTTCTTCCGGGACTCTTCAGGCAATGTCCGTTCTCGTTGTGGGTTCCGTCGCGCTCGACTCTGTTGAGACACCGTTCGGCAAAGCCGAGGAAGTCCTCGGCGGCTCGGCTAACATGTTCGCGTCGGCGGCGTGCCACTTCGCACCGGTGCGAATGGTCGGTGTGATCGGCACCGACTACCCGATGGAGAAGCTCGAGCCGCTGAAGGCGCACGGTGTGGACATGAGCGGTGTGGAAGTCGCGGACGGCGAGTCGTTCCGCTGGCGCGCCCGCTACCGCCACGATCTCAACTCGGCTGAGACGCTCGAGACACGACTCGGCGTGTTCTCACACTTCCGTCCGAAAATCCCCGCAGCGTTCGTCGATTCACCGTTCGTATTTCTCGGCAATATCGATCCGCGATTGCAACTTGATGTGCTCAATCAGGTGCGGAAGCCGAAGCTCGTCGCGTGCGACACAATGAACTTCTGGATCGAGAGTCGCCGGCCGGATCTCATTGAACTCATCAAGCACGTCGATCTGATCACGCTCAACGATGCCGAGGCGCGGCAGCTCACCGAGGAAGCCAATCTGGTGAAGGCAGCGCGCTGGATCATGGCGCGCGGTCCGAAGCATGTGGTGATCAAGAAAGGTGAACATGGGGCGTTCCTGTTTTCCGGCAGCACAGTCTTCTTCGCGCCGGCGTATCCGCTCGAGTCGGTGTTCGACCCGACCGGCGCCGGCGACTCCTTCGCCGGTGGATTCATCGGCTGGCTCGCCGCGACCAACGATCTGAGCGAAGAGAACATGCGCAAGGCCGTCGTGTACGGTTCAGCGCTCGGTTCCTTCGCTGTCGAAAAGTTCTCGAACTACCGCACGATCGAACTGACGCGCGCTGAGATCGAGAATCGCGTGCGCGAATTCCATCGTCTGGTCGCGTTTGAGGCGCCGCTGCCCGCGTGAACGTGTCACTCGACTACCGCAGCGCCGGCGTTGACCTCGAGAAGGCTGACGATGCCAAGGCTCGCATCAAGACGCTGGTGGAATCCACCCTGACTGACGGCGCGCGCGGCAGCTTTGGCGGATTCGGCGGCATGTTCCGCATCCCGGCCGGCTATCGCGCGCCGGTGCTCGTCTCGAGCGCGGATGGAGTCGGCACCAAGCTGAGAATCGCCATCGAAGCGGAGGTGCATGACACTGTCGGCCGCGACCTCGTGAATCACTGCGTCAACGACATCCTCGTGATGGGGGCCGTGCCGCTCTATTTCCTCGACTACGTCGCGTTCGGCAAGCTCGATCCCGCGGTTGCGGAAGGCATCGTTGCTGGCGTTGCGCACGGCTGCCGTGAAAATGGGTGCGCGCTGCTTGGCGGAGAAACAGCCGAGATGCCCGGTCTCTACACGCCACCCGACTACGACCTGGCTGGGTTCATCACCGGCATCATGGAAGAGGATGCCGTGCTCGGCGCCGGTCGCGTTGTCGATGGCGACGTGCTCATCGGCCTCGCCAGTGCCGGCTTGCACACCAACGGCTATTCGCTGGCCCGGAAGATCGTGGCCGAGGCCCTGTCCCTGGGTGTGCACGATCCATTTCCGGGCGAGAAGGGTGAAACGGTAGCACAGGTCTTGTTGCGGCCGCACGTGACCTACCTGCCCGCCCTGAAATCGGTGCTGTCGACAGTGCACGGAATGGCGCACATCACCGGCGGTGGATTGCCCGGCAATGTGAACCGGATGTTGCCGCCACACCTCGACGCAGCAATCGATTTGCGCTCCTGGACTCTTCCGAATGTGTATGTGCAGTTGCAGGCCGCAGCGCAGGTCGGCGCGCGGGAAATGTTTCGGACCTTCAACATGGGCGTCGGTATGGTGATAGCCTGTGCCCGGGGGGACGTTTCCGCGGTTCAGGCCGCCGCGGCGGCTGCCGATACTCCGTCGTGGATTCTTGGTGCCATCGTTCCCGGAACGGGATCGGTGCAACTCCTCTCACACGACCTATGATCATGACCGTCCGTCGCCTGGCTGCTGTCGCCCTTTGCGCAAGTGCATTTTCGCTTCCACTCCGCGCACAGTCGGCGCAGTGCAGCTCGCAGGCCACCGCGGTGCGCGATGCCTGCCAGAAGGGTACGGACATCTTCATGATGCTGGCGCCGCAAGTGAATGGCGCGCTGGCCGGCGGCGGCCCGGTACTCGGCTCCTCCCGCGCCGTGCGCGGATTGTCAATCGGCCTGCGCGTGAATGCGGTCGACGGCCGCGTTCCCGATATTGCCGGTGTGCGGCTCTCGTCTACGGGCATCGTGCAGAGCGCCATTCCGACCAAGCGCATCCCGGTGCCAGGCCCCGCGGTCGATGTAGCTGTTGGCCTGTTCCCAGGCGTGTTCGTGGGAATGCAGCGGATTCTCGCCGTCGAAGCGTTGGTGAACGTGGCGTACATTCCAAGCCGCAACATTCAGGACTTCAGCGTCAAGACAACCAACGGATCGCTCAAGCTCGGATATGGCGCGCGCATTGGCATTCTCGCCGATCGCATGCTGATGCCTGCCGTCGCCGTCAGCTACTTTCGCCGCTCGCTTCCGACCGCGTCGTTCAGCACCAGTTTCACGTCGTCCATCGCGGGCATCACCACACGAGACAGTATCGCGCTGAACGATCTCAGCATCCGCAACGATGCACTGCGACTCTCCATCTCCAAAAAGCTCGGTTTCATTGAAATCGGCGGTGGTGTTGGTCAGGACACCTATCGTACATCGACGCAGCTGCATGCACGCGTGTCTCCGGCGATCGGTGCGCCGGTCACCGGCGATATCGCACTGTCGCAGCAGATCAAGCGCAATGCCGCATATGGTTCGTTGTCGCTGAATGTGTTCAAGCTGCGAATCGGAGCTGAAGCGGGCAGCATCTTCGGCGGCGACAGCCTGTCGACGTACAACACGTTCACCGACGGCAAACTGAATGAGCAGCATCTGTTCGGCTCCGTCGGACTGCGCCTGAGCTTCTGACCGGATGAGGACTTCTCCGCGGTGAGCGACCGTACCACCGACCGTCGCTTCATGCGACGCGCGCTGGCACTGGCGCTTCGAGGCCGAGGAACGACGGCGCCGAACCCTATGGTCGGCGCCGTCGTCGTTCGAGATGGTCGCATCGTCGGCGAAGGGTTCACGCAACCGTTCGGTGGTGCGCATGCGGAAGTGCAGGCTCTGCACGCGGCAGGCGAACTGGCGCGCGGCGCAACGGTCTACGCGACGCTCGAGCCCTGCGCGAACCACGGCAAGACTCCGCCTTGTACGGCAGCGCTGATCGCCGCCGGCGTTTCACGCGTCGTGTACGGCGCCAGCGATCCGAATCCAGCCATGAGCGGCGGGTCAGACATCTTGCGCGGTGCCGGCATCGAAGCGTTGGGTGGAATCGACGAGCAGGCGGCGCGCGACCAGAATCCGGCCTTTTTTCATCGCTTCAGCAGCGACCGCCCGTTTCTGACGCTTAAGCTCGCGCGCTCCATCGATGGTGCGATTGCCGACGCAAGCCGTGTTGACGGATGGCTCACCGGCGCCGCCGCACGTCGCGAGGTTCACCGACAGCGCGCCGATCACGACGCGATCGCCGTCGGCGTTGGTACGGTGGTGGTGGACAATCCGCTCCTCACGGTTCGCGACGTGATGCAGCCCCGCGTCGCTCCAACGAGGGTCGTCTTCGACCGCAGTGCCAGAATTCCGCTTGACAGCGCGCTGGTGCGCTCGGCACGTGAGACAGGCGTGATCGTGGTAGCCGAAGAGGTGGCAGACGAGCGCCGCGAGAAGCTGACTGCCGCCGGCGTGCGTCTGATTCTGGCACCAGGGCTGCCCGCACAGCTGCGCGCGCTGCGGGACGCCGGCATCGGGTCGCTGTACTGCGAGGGTGGCGCGGCGCTCGCCGAATCCCTCCTGGCCGATCGACTGGTGGACTGGCTGGTTATCTTTACAGCTCCGGTTCGACTGGGCGCCGATGCTCTGCGCCCGCTCTTGTCCGGCCCTCCCGTGCCCGTTGAGCAGGCCGCGCGGCATCGTCTTGTCACGCATCGCCGGATGGGAGACGACCTCATGGCCATCTACGACCTCACCCCCAGTGTTCACCGGACTCGTTGACGATATCGGCGTCATCGAGCAGATCAGTGTCACCGACGCCGGACGCGTATTTCGCGTGCGGTGCCGTTACACCGACCTGCTCGACGGCGAAAGCATCGCGCTGGATGGCGTATGCCTTACCGTCCGCGAGCAAGGCGAAGGGTGGTTTACGGTCGCCGCCGTCGTCACCACGCTCGAGCGCACAATTGTCGGCGCCTGGCAATCCGATCGGCGCGTGAACCTCGAGCGCGCCATGCGACCGACCGATCGCCTCGGCGGACACATCGTGCAGGGACACGTGGATGGTGTCGGGAAAATCCGGTCCATCTACAAGCGCGACGACGCGTGGATAGTCGAAGTCCGGGTGCCCGACGATGTCGCCGCGCTTCTGGTACCGCACGGCTCGATCTGCGTCGACGGCATCAGTCTCACGGTCAACGATCTGCCGGAAGAAGGTATGCTTGGCTTGTCGATCATCGAGCACACCTGGCTGCACACCACGTTCTCCGATCGCATGCGCGGTGATCAGGTGCATCTCGAATCCGATGTGATCGGGAAGTTCGTGCGGCACCTCATGCAGCCGTATCTCCAGACGCAGGCGAACGCACCGGGCGCCGCGATTTCACCGCAAGTAATCGGAACCGCACTCGGTATGTTCCGCAGCCCTGGTCAATAGAGTTCATCATGCCATTCGGTACCATCGCACAGGCCATTGAAGACCTCAAGCGCGGCAAGGTCATTGTCGTCGCGGATGACGAGGATCGCGAGAACGAAGGGGACCTGATCTGCGCCGCGCAGATGATCACGCCCGAGATCATCAACTTCATGTTGAAGGCGAAGGGGATGATCTGTCTCGCCATGACGCCTGAGCGCGTTGCGGCGCTGGAGCTCGATCCACAGGGTAAGGAAAATACCGACGCATTCCGCACCGCATTCACCGTCAGCATCGACGCCGACGAGCGGTTCGGCGTCACGACGGGCATCAGCGCCAAGGATCGCGCAGAGACGATTCGCGTCGCCGTCGATCCGCGTACGCAACCGTCCGATCTGCGCCGGCCCGGGCACATTCATCCCTTGCGCGCGCGCGAAGGCGGCGTGCTCAAGCGCGTCGGACATACTGAAGCCGCAGTCGACCTGGCGCGCCTGGCCGGACTGATCCCGGCCGGTGTGATCTGCGAAGTGCTGAACGACGACGGCACCACCGCCAGGCGCGATCAGCTCGATGCGTTCGCGCAGAAACACGACCTCACGTTCATCACCGTCGCACAGCTGGTTGCGCACCGGCTCCAGACGGAGCGTCTGGTGCATCGCGTCGCTACGGCACGACTGCCCACTGAATTCGGCGAATTCCGCATCGTCGGTTTCCGCAACGATATCGATACGGCGGAACATGTCGCACTGGTTTACGGCGAGATCGGCGATGGCGAAGATGTGCTGGTTCGCATGCACTCCAAGTGCCTCACCGGCGACACCTTCCACTCATTGCGCTGCGATTGCGGCTGGCAGCTCACCACGACGATGGAGATGGTCGTGCGCGAGGGTCGAGGCGTAATCGTGTACCTCGATCAGGAAGGGCGGGGCATCGGTCTGCTCAACAAGCTTCGCGCCTACGAACTGCAGGACGCGGGTGCCGACACGGTGGAAGCGAACGAACGGCTTGGCTTCGGCCCCGACCTGCGCAATTACGGAGTCGGCGCGCAGATCCTGCTCGACCTCGGCATTCACTCAATCCGCGTGCTCACGAACAACCCGAAGAAGATCGTCGGACTCGAGGGCTACGGCCTCCGCGTTGCCGGCAAGGTCGGCCTGGAAGCGCCGCTGAACAGCGAGAACGCGCAGTATCTCAAGGTGAAGCGATCCAAGTTGGGGCACCTGCCTTTCTCGGCCGCGCCCAATGCCTGAATTCATCGGGTCGCCTGATGGTAGCGGGCGTCGCGTCGCAGTGGTCGTCAGTCGCTTTAACGAAACTGTTACGCAGGCGCTTGGCGAAGGCGCAGTGTCCACGTTGGTGGAATGCGGTGTGACGTTCGACGACATCGACGTCGTTGTTGTACCTGGCGCATGGGAACTGCCGACGGCGGCGCGCGCCTTGCTCGGCACCGGTCGGTACGATGCGTTGGTGGTCGTCGGCGCCATTGTGCGCGGCGGTACGCCGCACTTCGAATTCGTGGCCGGCGAAACGTCGCGCGCCATCATGCAGCTGGGCACCGAGTTCGAAGTGCCGATTGGCTTCGGCCTCCTCACGACGGATACCATGGCGCAGGCTGAAGCGCGCGCCGGTGGTGAGCACGGCAATAAAGGCCGTGACGCTGCGCTGGCTGCGCTCGAGATGGCCGACCTGCTCGCGCGCCTGGATAGCATCGATGAGGGGGAGCTCGATGGCGAAGCCGAGGCTTGAAACCCGTGCGCGCTCGCGCGCTTTGCAGGCTGTGTATGCATGGGATGTCCGCGGTCGCACCGCTCCGCTCACGCTCGTGGCGCGAACGGTGTGGGACGATATCGGCATCCCGCGCGACGAGCGGACGTTCGCGTCGCTGATCGTCGCGGCGGTAGAGAAGGATCTCGGCGCGATTGACGCGGATCTCGAAGCCATCACGACCAACTGGCGCATCGATCGGCTTGGCGCCATCGAGCGCGGCGTGCTGCGCATCGCCGCCGCCGAATTACGTCAGCTGGAAACGCCGGCCAAGGTGGTGCTGCAGGAAGCGGTGCGGCTTGCGGAGCGCTTCGGCTCCGAGCAGAGCGCGAAATTCGTCAACGGCGTGCTGGATGCGCTGGCGCGACGACTCGACAAACTCTGAGCTGTGCGACTGCTCGTCATTAACTGGCTCGATCGCGAGAACCCGCAGGCGGGAGGCGCGGAGACGCACCTGCACGAGATCTACGGCCGGCTGGCGCGTCGGGGGCACGATGTCACGTTGCTGTGCAGCGGATGGGACGGTTGCGCACCGCGCGCAACGCTCGATGGCATGCAGGTGCATCGCGTCGGCGGCCGATGGAACTTTGCGCTCCACGTGGTCGCGGCGTATCGCGCGCTGCGCCGCGAGAAACCCTTTGACATCGTTGTCGAGGACATCAACAAGCTGCCGCTGTTCACACCGCTCTGGGTGAGCGAGCCGGTGGACGTGGTCGTCCCTCACCTCTTCGGCTGGACGGCGTTCCGCGAGGCGGGTTGGGGGGTGGCGAGCACGGTGGTGGCGGCCGAAAAGGCCATTCCACTGGTGTATCGCCGATGCGATTTCACGGCGATCAGCGAAAGCACGCGCAGCGATTTGCTGGCCCGCGGCGTGCCGGTCGAGCGAACCGGTATCATCTATTGTGGCATCGACAGTCAGGCGTTCACACCCGATCCAGCGGCCCGATCTTCAACCCCCGTCATCGCTTACGTGGGACGCCTTCGACGCTACAAAGGTGTCGAGCTCATCCTGGAAGCGGTCGCTCGGATGACCGACCGGTCGGTTGCGGTTCAGATTGCCGGCACTGGCGAGGATCGGACCAGGCTGGAAGCCCTCGCGGCATCGCTTGACCTCAGTCGGCGCGTACGGTTTCTTGGATTCGTGAGTGAGTCGGAGAAGTCCGACTTGCTCCGTCGAGCGTGGATCGTGAGCCTGACCTCTCCGAAGGAGGGGTGGGGGATCACGAACCTGGAGGCGGCGGCGTGCGGGACGCCAGTGGTGGCGTCCGACTCCCCGGGCCTGCGCGAATCAGTGCAGGATGGGCGAACGGGATTCCTCGTGAAGCATGGCGATATCAGTGCGCTCGCCAATGCGTTCGATCGAATCGTCGCCGATCCGACATTGGTCACCCGACTCGGGACAGCCGGACGAGCTTTCGCTGAGTCCTTCACCTGGGAGTCCGCGGCCGATCACACCGAGGCGCATCTGCTTCAACGGGTGCGCGAAGGAGGGCACGCTGGTGGAGATAATTTTTCACGCGCACAACGCCACAATTTCTGAGCCCTTGCGGGGACGCGCCGAGCGCGCCGTTCTCAAGTTTGGGCGCCGTCTGCAGCGGGCGGTCGACGCTGTGGTGCGATTCGAGGACGACGGACCGACGCGACGCGTCGAGATCGTGCTCCACGCACCAAAACAGCGAAATCTTGTGGCGGAGGGCCGCTCCCGGTCCTACGCCACAGCTCTCACTGATGCCCTCGCCCGACTGCAGGCGCAAATCCCGAAGAAGAACCCCGTGCGTACACGCGTGCGGGTCAGCGCCGTGGCGACGCGGAGCGCGTGACGACATCGCTGTCGGTCAGCCGGCTTTTCGACCGGCTGAAAGACATTCTTGTACTTGAACCGATCGGTGAGCCCACTGGGCTTGACCGGCCTGTAACGAGCCCGGAGGTATCCAGCCCCGGGCTCGTTCTCGCAGGATACACTGAACGATTCGTGCCGAATCGCTGCCAGATCCTTGGCGAAACGGAGATCACCTACATCACATCGCTCGAACCGGCGCGCCGCCTGCAAGTGCTGCGCGAGTTTTTCCGGTTGCCGTTCCCCTGCTGCTTCATCACCAAGGCGCTGGCACTCTCGGCGGAATTCCTGCGCGAGGCCGCCAGCGCCGGTATGCCACTGTTTCGGTCTCCGCTCAAGACCAATGAGTTCTATCACCGCATCAAACCGGCGATGGAAGAGGAGTTCGCGCCGCGGACCACACTGCACGGCTCACTCGCCGACGTGTACGGTGTCGGCCTGCTGCTGATCGGCCAGAGCGGCATCGGAAAATCCGAATGCGTGCTCGACCTCGTCGAACGCGGGCATCGGATGGTCGCGGACGACATGGTGATCGTGATGAAGCGCGGCAATGATGTGCTGATCGGAAAGGGCCACGAACTGCAGCGGCATCACATGGAAATCCGCGGCGTGGGACTGGTCGATATTCCGGCGCTGTTCGGCATTCGCGCCGTGCGTCAGCAGAAACGCATCGAGGTCGCGGTCGAACTCGAATTGTGGCGCGGCGACGCGCACCTCGACCGCACCGGCCTCGATCTGGAGACCACCGACATTCTCGGTGTGTCGGTCCCGCAGATCCGGGTGCCGTTGAATCCCGGGAAGAACATCACCGTGATCCTCGAGGTGCTGGCGATGAACCATCTCCTGCGCTACGCTGGCGTCAACGCCGCCGAACAGTTTAACGAACGCCTCATCGCCCGAATGCGAAACGCATCCGATGCCCGCCACAACACCCGCGATGTGGAAGTGCGACGCTACCTGCAGGAAGACAATGAGTGACGCCGGTGCACGACCGCGGGCAATGGTGATCGGCCACAAGGATTTCGCGGCCGGAATCGTATCGGCCGTGGCCGCAATCACCGGACGCGAAGACCTGTTCCGCACCGCCAGCAACTACGGCCTCGATACGAAGGCCATGGAAGCGATTGTCCGCGACGCCATCGCGGATGGCGTCGCGATCATCTTCTCCGACCTTCCGGCGGGTTCGACAACCATGGCCGCGCGACGCGCACAGCGTGATTTTCCGGAGGTCACGGTCGTCACCGGCGTCAGTCTGCCGGTGTTGCTCGACTATGCATTTGCGTCCGACAGCGCCACCGCCGCTGATACCGCAGTCGAAAAGGGACGCGCCGCCATGATGGTTGCACGAGGAACAGTACGTGCCGATTGAACTGCATCGCATCGATGACCGATTGATCCACGGCCAGGTTGTGGTGGGCTGGGGGCAGCCGCTGGAGCTGCGTTTTCTGGTGCTGGTGGATGACGAGGTCGCAGCGAGCGAATGGGAACAGGAGCTGTACCGGATGGGCGTGCCGTCGGACATGCGCGTCGATTTCGTGTCGGTGGCGCAGGCAGTGGAGCGGTATGCGAGCTTCGCGACCGATCCGAAGCCCGGCATGCTGCTCACCGGCGACATCGACACCATGGCGCGGCTCTGCGCCGCGCTTCCCGCGCTTCGGCGTGTCAATCTTGGCGGCGTGCATCATCGGGCCGGTCGCGCCCAGAAACTGCGCTACATCTTTCTGACCGGCGCCGAGGAAGCCGAGCTGCGTGCGATGGCCGCCTCGGGTGTTGAGATTTCCGCTCAGGATCTTCCGGCCGCGCGCGTGATTCCGCTCGACAGCATTCTTACCGGAGAACCGATCGCGTGATCGTCGATGTGCTGGTGCTCGGTGTGCTCGGCGCGATTCTCGGTCTCGATATGGTGAGTTTTCCGCAGGCGCAGATCTCGCGGCCGATCGTGGCTGCAACGCTTGGCGGTGCCTTCATGGGCGACGCCGGCGTTGGCATGATGTGTGGCGTGCTGCTCGAGCTGTTTGCGCACGAGACGCTGCCATTTGGCGCGTCGCGCTATTCGGAATGGGGTTCATCATCGCCGGTCGCCGGCGCTGCGGCGGCGGTAGGAGCGTCGGTAGGCGGATTGCCGATGGCGCTATTGTTCGCGGTGCCGTTCGGATTGCTGATCGCCAGCATCGGCGGCCTTTCGATGGTTCAGCTGCGCCGCTTCAATGCGCGCATGGCCCGCCAGCGCTTCGACGCTCTCGCGCGCGGTTCAGCGCGCACCGTCGCCGGACTGCAAGTCGCCGGTGCCACGGCTGATCTGGCGCGCTCGGGAATGCTTTCCATCATCGCGGCGACCATCGCGCTGCCGGCAGTGCGCTGGATCGCAGTGCAGCCGGCGCCGCTCGCACCGTACGCTATTCCGCTGCTGGCATCGCTCGGCGGTGCCGTGGCTGCCGGCGCGGCGTGGAAAATGTTTCACTCCACGTCGGGCACACGCTGGTTCGGGCTCGTCGGACTCGCGGTGGGCATTGGCTGCGTGATCGTGATGACCCGATGACTGGAGCCGTCCCTCCTGTCGCGCCGATTTCGTCACCGGTCGCGGCCGTCGCATCGCTTCCACTTTCAACGCGATGCGCAATCATCACGCGAATGTTCGCCGTGCAGGCGTCATGGAATTACGAAATCCTCATCGGCAATGGCATCGGATTCTGCGTCGAGCCGGCGCTCCGGCTGCTGCCCGGCGGACGCGGCGGCGAGGCGTATCGTGCCGCGCTTGCGCGACAGAGCGCGTATTTCAACGCGCATCCGTATCTGACCAGCTTCGCCGTCGGCGCGCTGGCGCGTGCCGAGCTGGAAGGGCAGCCGCCGCTGCGCATCGAGCGATTCAGAACGGCGTTGTGCGGGCCGCTTGGCAGTGTCGGTGACCGACTGGTGTGGGTGGGCCTGCTGCCGGCCTGTTCCTTTGCCGCGCTGCTCCTGTTTGGCCTCGGTGCGCCGACGTTGGCAAGCGTGCTGACCTTCCTTCTGTTGTACAATGCGGGACACGTGGCACTGCGCTTGTGGGGTTTGCAGATGGGCTGGGAGAAGGGACTGGGCGTTGCGTCGGCGCTTGGGCATCCCATTCTGCGCGAAGGACCGGTGTGGCTGGCGAGGGCCGGGACATTCTTTGCCGGCGCGGCGGTGCCGCTCACCGTCATGCGTCTCGTGCACGGCGGCGGTTTGTCGCGCACGGCGATCACGCTCGTTGTTTCTGCCATCGGTGCCGGTGCGCTGGTGTTGTTTCACGGTCGCGTGGAAGGGTGGCGACTGGCATTGCTCGCTGGGTTTGCAGCGCTTGTCCTTTTCCTCCTCCGTCATGCCTGAGCGCACCGTCGAAATCCTGAACCGCAACGGGCTGCACGCACGGCCGGCCGCCGAAGTCGTCAAGACGGCGGCGCGGTTTCAGGCGGCCATCACCATCCTGCGTGACGACGTCGAGGTAAATGGCAAAAGCATCATGGGCGTGATGATGCTGGCGGCGGAGTGTGGGGCTGCCATCACGATTCGTGCCGATGGTCCGGACGCAGACGCAGCACTCGACGCCATCACGACGCTGGTGGCGGGTCGGTTCGGGGAACACTGATGGAGCGGATGCTGCGCGGCCTGCCGGCATCGCCGGGAATCGTTGCCGGGCCGGTGTATCTGCTGCGCTGGGAAGTCCCCGATGTGCCGCCGCGGACCGTCACGGAATCGGAAGTTCCGCACGAGCTGGCCCGTTTTCATGATGCCGTTGCGCGCGCTCAGGATCGCCTGCGGCACGTGCGCGATCGGGCCGCGCACCAGGCCGGCGTCGAAGAGTCGATGATCTTCGAAGTCCAGATCTCGATGCTCGATGATCGCGCGCTGAATCAGGAAGTCGAAGCGTTCATTCGCGAACGCCGCGCGGCCGAGCATGCATTCGACCTCGTGATGCTCGAATGGCGTCGGCGATTTGGTCGCGCATCGGCACCGATGCTGCGCGAGCGCGTCGGTGACCTGATGGATCTGCACATCCGCGTGCTCGGCATCCTGCTCGCGCTGCCGGACAGTGATCCCGTCGATTTGCCAAAAGGCAGCAACGCGATCCTCGTCACGCACGATCTGACGCCATCACTCACCGTGCAGCTCGATCGCGACGCGATTGCCGCACTGGCGACGGACGAAGGCACCAGCACCAGTCACGTCGCGATACTGGCGCGTTCGCTCGGCCTTCCGGCCGTGGTGGGACTGCGTGATGCGACCACGCGACTGAAAGGTACCGAGCGGGTGGTGCTCGACGGCACGAATGGTGTGCTGGTCGTCAATCCGACCGACGAGGAAATCGCGTCGGCACGACTGCGCGCAGAGCAGGAAGCGAGACTCGAGGAAAGCCTGCGTTCGCAGGCGGGTGTGGCGGCACAGCTGCGCGGCGGTGAGCGGATCTTTCTGCGCGCGAACGTCGACATCCCTGAGGAGTCGGAGATCGCTGCCGCAAGCGGCGCCGACGGCGTCGGGTTGATGCGCACCGAGTTCGTGGTACTCGGCCGAACGTCAATGCCCGACGAGGACGAGCAGTATCGCGCATATCGGCGCGTGGTCGATGCCTTCGCCGGCAAGCCGGTGGTGATCCGCACGTTCGACATCGGCGGCGACAAACTGCCGGTCGGCGGATTCCCAACCGAAGCGAACCCGTTTCTCGGCTGGCGTGCGATCCGCATGTGCCTCGATCAGCCGGAGCTGTTCCTGGTGCAGCTCCGCGCGCTGCTGCGCGCCGCGGCGCACGGCGACGTGCGCATTCTGTTACCGCTGGTGGTGAGCGTCGATGAAGTACGCCGCACGCGCGCGCTGATCGCGGAAGCGGCGCGCACGCTCAACGAGCGTGGTGCGGTGTTCCGCGACCGCGTGCAGGTCGGCGTGATGATCGAGACGCCCGCGGCTGCCGTCGCGGCGGACACGTTCGTGAACGACGCCGATTTCTTCAGCATCGGAACGAACGATCTGGTGCAGTACACGCTGGCGGTGGACCGCGGCAATGTGAATCTGGCGGCGCGCTTCACGCCCCTTCACCCGGCCGTGTTGCGTCTGATTCAGCAGACAGTCGAAGCGGGGCGGAAGCGCGGTCTTGAAGTGGCGGTTTGCGGAGAAATGGGGTCTCAGCCGCTGACGGCCTTTGTGCTGGTGGGGCTCGGCATCCGCCATCTGAGCGTCGCGCCCCGTGCCGTGCCGTTGATGAAGCGGATGTTGCGCAGTGTGTCTCCGGAGTCGGCGCGTGAGGCGGCTGAGGCGGCGCTGGCAAGCTCGACGGCGGCGGAGGCGGAGCGCATTGTGCGTCGGCTGCTTCAGGCGGCCGCCTACGACCTCACGCCAGCCGAGCTTGGGTTGCTGGGCTCGGAGAGCGGGGATATTTTGGGATACGCAGTCTGACATATAAACATTTCCTTATACCTTTCCCCTACTTCTACGGCTGTGGCTGAACGCATTCTTTTCACTTCCGAATCCGTCACCGAAGGGCATCCGGACAAAGTCGCCGATGCCATCTCGGACGCTGTCCTCGACGCCATCCTGGCTAAGGATGACAAGGCGCGGGTGGCCTGCGAGACGCTGGTGACGACCGGCCTGGCCGTGGTCGCGGGCGAAATCACGACGTCGGCGTGGGTGGACATCCCGTCGCTGGTCCGACGCACCATCACGGCCATCGGCTACGACGATCCGGAATTCGGCATCGACGGCCGGACCTGCGCGGTCATGAGCACGATCGACAAACAGTCACCCGACATTTCGCAGGGCGTCGACACCGGCGGCGCCGGCGACCAGGGCATGATGTTTGGCTACGCCACCGACGAGACCGACGAATTGATGCCGATGCCGATCACGCTCGCGCATCGCATCACCGCCCGACTCGCCGAACTGCGCAAGACGAAGGCGATCAAATGGCTGCGCCCTGATGCCAAGAGTCAGGTGACGATTGCCTACGACGAGCAGGGCGTGCCCGTCGGCGTCGATACGGTTGTGGTCTCTACGCAGCACTCGCCGGACGTCTCGCAGCGCGCCATTCGGGACACGGTGATCGAGCAGGTCATCATGCCTGTGCTGCCGGCCGAGTTGGTGCAGAAGAAGATCACGTTCCACATCAATCCGACCGGGAATTTCGTGATTGGCGGCCCGCAGGGTGACTGCGGACTGACCGGGCGGAAGATCATTGTCGATACGTACGGCGGCATGGGCCGGCACGGCGGTGGCGCATTCAGCGGCAAGGATCCATCGAAGGTCGATCGCAGCGCCTGCTACGCCGCGCGCTGGGTGGCGAAGAACATCGTGAAGGCGGGTCTCGCGCGTCGCTGCGAAGTGCAGGTGGCGTACGCGATCGGCGTCGTCGAACCGGTGTCGATCCGTGTCGAGACCTTCGGCACGGGCGTCGTTGCCGACGCGGAGATCACGCGCGCAGTCCGTGAAGTCTTTGATCTCACGCCGAAGGGCATCACGAATGCGCTCGATCTGCGCAAGCCGATCTACGGCATCACCACGGCGTACGGGCACTTCGGTCGCACGCCTGGTCAGGTGCGGCACGTCGACATCACGACCGAAAAGTCATCGCGGTTGTACAATACGTTCACGTGGGAGCGGACGAACAAGGCCAAGGAACTGAAGGCCGCTCTTCGCTGAGCCACCGGATCGTACCGGCACCTGTGATGTCACGGATGCCGGCACCCGATCTCTCCTGCGGCCGGAGGCCAGGGCCATGATCGAGATGCGCGTGGCGCGACTCGGCGTCGACAGCAGCGCCAACACATATGTGCTCGTGCTGCGAGAACTGCACGGCATTCGCGTGTTGCCGATCTGGATCGGTCAGCCTGAGGCGGAGGCTATCGTGATGGAGCTGCAATCGGTGGTGCGCGAACGCCCGCTGACTCACGATCTGGTAAAACAGATCGTGCTCGGCCTCGGCGCAACCGTGCGGCGCGTGGTGATCAGCCGCGTCGAGCGCGGCACTTACTATGCAGAACTGCAGCTGCAGCGCGGTGATGCCCTGGTGAGCGTCGATGCGCGGCCGAGCGACTCGATCGCCATTGCATTGCGTACCGGTGCGGCCATCTTTGCCGCGGACGACCTGTTGATTACGGTCGAGGATGAGGACCAGCCCTTCGCACCACCGCCGACTCCCGACGGTGATCGATCAACGGGCCCCGATATGAGCCCGGATGAACTCAAGGCGTATCTGCAGCGACTCCGCCCCGAAGATCTCGGCAAATTCATGCCGTGACCGGTACGCTGCGTTCGCGATGACGATGAAAGACGTGCGTGCCGCACTTGTGACTGCAGCCTTCCTGCCGGCGCTAGCATTCGCGCAGACAAAATCAGCACCGGGCGATTCGCAAACGCCGGCACCGCCGGCTGTGGCGGGTGAGCGCACCGTGGCAGGACGAGTCGTTCGTCCCGGCGCCGCAGCGTTCGAGCCGGTCAGTGGTACCTGGGTCACGTTGCATCGCGTCGGTCGCGACAAGGCGGGGCCGCTCGATTCGGTGCGCACCACCACCGACGGCGCGTTCAGATTCGCGTACCGGCTTTCCGGCGCGCCGGATGCGATCTACTTCGTCTCGGCCAGCTACGCGGGCATCGCCTACTTCTCATCCAGTCTCGCGCAGCCCGACGTCAGCGGACAGGACGCCGAGATTCAGGTGTTCGACACCACCTCCACTGGCATTCATCTGACCGTGCGCGGACGGCATGTCATTCTTTCCGCGAGCACCGGCGGTACGCGTCGCGGACTGATCGAAGTGTTCGAGATCACCAACGATTCAAGCAGGACACTGATCGGCGCCAACGACAGGTTGCCGACGTTTCGCATGCGTATTCCACAGGGCGCGCAGGATTTCAAGGTTGCGCAGGGTGACGTGCCGGCGGATGCAGTCGCATTTGTGGATGGCGAAGTGCAGGTGCAGATGCCGTTCGCGCCGGGACTGAAACGATTGTCGTTCTCGTACTCGATGGATGCCGACGCCTTTCCACTGAAAGTGCCGGTGCAGTTCACGACCGGTGTGCTCGAAGTGCTGGCTGAGGATCCGCAGGCCACAGTCGCTGCACCCAAGCTTACGGAAACAGCTCCGGCATCGCTCGATGGACGCAACTTCCGGCGATTCCTCGGCAACGATGTGCCGTCGTCAGGTGTGCTGGAGATGGATCTGCCCGGCAGCGGACAGGCGCAGAAAACGCGCATCGTGATCTCGCTGGTGGTTGCGATTGCACTGGCGATGCTGGTGTCCCTGGCACGCGCTTTCGGCCGACGCACCAGACCGCATTCGCCTGGCCTCGCGTCGGCCGCGGCGGCAGATCGCGAAGCGGAACGACTCGCGCGACAGATCGCCGATCTCGATGCGAAGTTCGAGCGTGCGCGGGAACCCGACGACGCGGCCCGTGCGGCCTACGATGCGCAGCGTGCGCGACTGAAGCATGACCTCACGACCGCGCTGATCACTCGCGACGCGTCGCGCTGATGTTTGCCATACCGCGCGGAATCTGACTATGGCGGCGCCGCACCGTCGGCCGGCGGTGCTCTGGTCGGTAACCGCAGTCGCGTTGCTGGCACTCGTTATCGCGAGCCTTGCCATCGGCGCCGTTTCGCTCGCACCGGCAGATGTCGTGCGGGCGTTATTCGGCCGCGGCGATGATGTCGCGACCACGATTGTCCGTGGCTTGCGTCTTCCGCGCGTTGTGCTTGCAATGCTGGTTGGGTGCGCGCTGGGCAGCAGCGGCGCTGCACTGCAAGGCACGCTGCGCAATCGGCTCGCCGAGCCGTATCTGCTTGGTGTCTCCGGCGGTGCGGCCGTGGGCGCCGTGGTTGCATTGTCACTCGGAATCACGAGCACTGCTGTTGTGCCGCTGATCGCGTTCGCTGGTGCAATCGCGGCGGTGCTGGTGGTGCTGGCACTGGCCGGCGCGGCCGGCGGCGCGCGTGATCCTCGCACGCTGCTCATGGCCGGCGTGATCATCGGAGCGTTCGCGAACGCGATCATCCTCGTGCTGCTCGCCGACGCACCGCCTGAGAATGTGCGGAGCGCGTTTTGGTGGATGGCGGGCAGCGTCGCGGACGCATCATGGGCGTCGGTGCTCTGGCTGCTGGTGTATGTGGTTGTCGGCGTCGTCCTGCTGGTGACACGCGGTCGGCTGCTTGACGTCCTCGCGCTCGGTGACGAATCTGCGGCCGCACTTGGCGCGGACGTGGGCCGGGCAACACGACAGATCTTCCTTATCAGCGCGCTGCTTGCCGCCGCCAGCGTCGCCGCCGCCGGATTGGTTGGATTCGTTGGACTGGTGGTGCCGAACATCGCGCGCGCCTTCGGCGTCGTAAAGCACCGATCATTGATCCTTTCCTCTGCGGCGGCGGGCGCCACATTGGTGGTGCTTTCGGATCTGCTCGCGCGAACGGTGCGCGCGCCAGTGGAACTGCCGCTCGGCGCGATCACGGCGCTCATCGGCGTACCTGTGTTTCTGGCGCGCCTGCGTCGCACACGATGATGCAAGAGAGTGAGCTGCGTTTCGACGGAGTGACGCTCGCGTACGCCCACGGCGCGACGCCCGTCGTGCGCGACGTGTCGATCACGGCCGCGGCTGGCGCCATCACGGCTATTGTCGGCCCAAACGGGAGCGGCAAGAGTTCGCTCGTGCGCGGCGTGCTTGGCCTGATGCCGGAAACGCGCGGGCGCATTCTCGCGGGTGACGCCGATCTGCTCCGCACCGGAGCGCGAGAAATGAGCCGCCGCGTGGCCGTCATGCCGCAGCGTGAGTCGCTGACGTTTCCGATGCGCGTGCGCGACTACGTGGCGCTCGGTCGATCACCGTTCCTCGGCATGTGGGACGCGCTCTCAGCCAATGACGTGGCGCTGATCGACGGCGCGATGCAGCGAGCCGATGTCGCCATGTTCGCGGCACGTCGCACCGACGAACTGTCCGGAGGCGAATGGCAGCGCGCGCGACTGGCGCGTACGCTGGCGCAGGACACTTCGATTCTCGTTTTCGACGAGCCCACGACCTTTCTCGATATCGCGCACGAAATGGCGACATTCGAGACGCTTTCGCGTGAGGCGCGAGCCGGCCGGACTGTCGTGCTGGTGAGTCACACACTCACACTGGTGGCTCGCTTCGCCGATCAGATCGTAATCATGCACAACGGTCGAGTGGCGGCAGCGGGTACGCCCCGCGACGTGATGCAGGCCGCCACGCTGGAGGCGGTGTACGGCTGGCCGCTGGTTGTATCGCATGATCCCGCCGTTGGCTCACCAACGCTCGTTCCGCTGCGTCGACCGGGGTGACGGATCGAACCGTTGGCGCGCATCCGTAGATTCCATTCGTGCCCCCTGTCGTCACCGAAGCCATCGTGCTTCACGCATTCAACTACAGCGAGTCGTCGCGCATTTTGCGCCTGGCCACGCGTGAAGCAGGGGTGCAATCAGTACTGGCTCGCGGCGCACGCGCGTCGCAGCGCCGATTCGGATCGGCAGTCGACCTGTTCGCCGAAGGAGAAGTGCAGTACGAGGTCCGGATGGGCCGTGACCTGCATACGCTGGCGCGATTTGACGTGCAGCGATCACGTCTGGTACTCGGTTCATCATTGCCACGCTTCGAGGGTGCATCGGCGCTGGCTGAGGTGATGCTGCGCGTGGCCGGCGACGACGACACTCCGGCTGATGCATTCGACGCGCTGCGCAACGGACTGGATTCGATCGCCGTTTCGCCGGAAGCGACTGTCGCCACCATTCGAGCCATTTGGCGACTGCTGGCGACCATTGGATTTTCGCCTGCACTCGACGCGTGTGTGCAGTGCAACCGGGTGCTTGCGCAAGAACTTGACGTAGCGTTCAGCGCCGAATCCGGCGGCGTGCTGTGCGAGGCGTGCGCGGCCCGCTCACCATCGCGGCGGCTACCCGCCGCGGCGCGAGCGCTCGTACGCCGGTGGCTGGAAAGCGACACTGCAGGTGCGTTCGAGGCGCTCGACCTTCCTGCTGAGCGCGCGCACCGACGGTTGCTGCGGACATTCGTGCAGGCACATCTGACCGACGGGCGGCCGCTGCGCGCGTTCGATAGCTGGGCCACGGCCTAGCTCGTGCGGTGCTGCGGCCAGGCGGCCGTTCGCGGCACGAGAATCCGGACCAGCTGGCGCCGTTTGTTGCTTGAGTGCCGTCCGCCCGCGTATCCTGAGATGACAAGACCGCAGGCAGTCGGAATTTCCCCGTACTCGAGGTCGCTCAGAAACCTTTCTCGTTTGTCTGGAGTGTTGCATGACCTGGCGGGGATTTACGCGGCATCTGGCCGTGTGTCTCGTCGCCGTACTGCCCGCTACGCTGTTCGCGCAAACACCTGTCTCACCGGCCCAACCGCCGGTAAGGTTGCGCCCGGACGGCTTTGATCTTGGGCAGAGTTCTCCGAATCCCACCGCAGGTGAGACGCGATTCCCGTTTTTCGTCGGGGATCCGCCCGTCTGCCGGGACACCCGGCGGCAGTATCGGGTGACGCTGCGGATTTACAACCTCCTGGCACAGGAGGTCGCAGTAGCCCTCCTCACCGGCCCCAACGGTGAGCTGGACGGAGCGCGGCGGCTGAATGGGGTGATGCTGACGTGTCGTCAGTATCAGGCGTACTGGGACGGCCGGGTTGACGGGACACAGCGCGATGCGCCGGACGGCATCTACCTGTACCGCCTCGAAGTGAATGGGCGGGCGGTCGTGAAAAAGCTGGTGGTACATCGGTGAGGGCGCGAACGGGAGATCCGGTCGCGCCCTTTTCCGTACGGAACCCTTCAGCGCAGCTTTTTCTGCGACATTGAGAAAGCTTTCTGATCGATGGCGGCCCAGAGTCGCTTGGCATGTTGCGGATGCGCGGTCAGCGTGGCGCCGAGCTTCTCGAGTTTGTCTGCCGAGACGCCACGTTTGCGCAGCACGGCGTCCCGTCGCTGGGCCCGCACTTCCTTCGTCACGTCCGGCTGGTCGGCGACAAACTTCAACTCACCCATGATCTGAACGAAGGCACTGTCGCTCATGCCCAGATCGGCGTTGCGTTGACGGCAGCCCGAGAGCGCCACGAGGAGCAACACTGAGAAAATGCGCAGACTCATGCAGCGAGCCTATCAGGTGCGACCCGTGCAAGGCAATCCCTGCCAGCCCGGCGCAACTTCTGCCATGCTGACTATCGTAGGGTGAACGACGCGGCAGAATCGCGCGGCCTCCCGGTTGCACAATTCAGCGTGTCCATACCGTCGTCACGCAGCCCACTCAGACCCGATTGGCCCGATGCTGAATACCGATCGCCTTACGATCAAGTCCGGCGAAGCAGTCAATGAAGCCATCGCGATGGCGCGTCGAGCCGGGAATCCGCTGGTCTATGATGTGCATTTGTTGCTGGCGCTCATCGCGCAGCAGGACGGCATTGTGGTGCCGCTGCTGCAAAAGGCCGGCGTCCAGGCGGCCGAGCTTCGGCAGCGGGCGGAAGCCGACGCGGCGCGCTATCCAAAGCAGAGCGATGCGCAGCCGCAGATCTCGCGCGAACTGAATCAGGTGTTCGATCGCGCTGATGCCGATGCCAAGGCGCTCGGCGACGACTACGTCAGCACCGAGCATTTCCTGCTGGCGCTGGCGGATGTGAAGGGCACCGACAGCAAGGCGTTGCTGACCTCGATGGGTGCAACGCACAAGGCGCTCGCGACCGCGCTCACGGCAGTGCGCGGTTCGCACAGAGTTTCCGATCAGACGCCGGAGAATCGGTATCAGGCGCTGCAGCGTTACACGCGCGATCTCACTGAAAGCGCGCGCGACGGGAAGCTTGATCCCGTGATCGGCCGGGACGATGAGATCCGGCGCGTGATTCAGGTGCTGTCGCGGCGCACCAAGAACAATCCGGTTCTGATCGGCGAGCCCGGAGTGGGCAAGACGGCGATCGTCGAAGGCCTGGCGCAGCGCATTGTGAACGGCGATGTGCCGGAAGGACTGCGTGGCAAGCGGCTGCTGTCGCTGGATCTCGGTGCCCTGATTGCTGGCGCGAAATTCCGTGGTGAGTTCGAAGAGCGCCTCAAGGCTGTGCTGAAGGAGATTGTCGACAGTCAGGGCGAAGTGGTGGTGTTCATCGACGAACTCCATACGCTGGTCGGCGCGGGCAAGGCCGAAGGGTCGATGGATGCCGGCAACATGCTGAAGCCCATGCTCGCGCGAGGTGAGTTGCATATGGTCGGAGCGACGACGCTCGATGAATATCGTCAGCATCTGGAGAAGGATGCCGCGCTCGAGCGTCGGTTTCAGCCGGTGTTCGTCGGTGAGCCAACACTCGATGACACGATCGCTATTCTGCGCGGCCTCAAGTCGCGCTATGAGTCGCACCACGGAGTGCGGATCACCGACAGCGCGATTGTGGCTGCCGCGACGCTATCCAATCGATACATCGGCGATCGCTTCCTGCCCGACAAGGCGATCGACCTTCTCGATGAAGCCGCGAGTCGCCTGCGCATCGAGATCGATTCGTTGCCACAGCCAATCGACGAAGTCGAGCGGCGCGTGATGCAGCTTGAAATCGAGCGTCAGGCGATGCAGAAGGAAACCGACGCGGCCGCGCGTGAGCGGCTGGTGGCGCTCGAGCGCGAGTTGGCTGAGCTCAAGACTCAGAGCGCGACCATGAAGGCGCAGTGGCAGCAGGAGAAGCAGGCACTTGGCGACGTTGGCCGTATCAAGCAGGCAATCGAACAGGCGAACACCGATCGGGAAGCGGCAGCGCGCACCGGCGATCTGCAGGTGGCGGCTGAGATTCAGTACGGGCGCATTCCGCAGTTGCAGCGTGAGCTCGACACAGCCGAAGCGATCGTGTCGGTGAAGGATGGCCGGCGCCGATTTCTGAAAGAGGAAGTTGGTGACGACGACATCGCTGCCGTTGTGGCAAAGTGGACCGGTATTCCGGTGCAGCGCATGCTCGAATCCGAGCGTGAGCGGCTGACGAAGCTCGAGGACGAACTGGCGCATCGCGTGGTGGGTCAGCGCGACGCGGTGGCGGCGGTTGCAAACGCCGTGCGTCGTTCGCGTGCCGGTCTGCAGGATCCCAATCGTCCGATCGGCAGTTTCCTGTTTCTCGGACCCACCGGCGTCGGCAAGACTGAGACGGCGCGGGCGCTGGCCGATTTTCTGTTCGACGATGAACGCGCAATGGTGCGGCTCGACATGTCGGAATACATGGAGAAGCACGCCGTCTCACGTTTGATCGGCGCGCCTCCGGGCTACGTCGGTTATGACGAGGGCGGGCAGCTCACAGAAGCGGTGCGCCGTCGTCCGTATTCAGTGCTGCTGTTCGACGAGATCGAGAAGGCGCATCCGGATGTTTTCAACATCCTCCTGCAGCTGCTTGACGATGGGCGCCTCACCGACAGCCAGGGGCGCACTGTCGATTTTCGCAACACCGTCGTGATTCTGACCAGCAACATCGGCAGTCAGGTGATTCTCGAGCGCTACAAGGAAGACTGGGCGCTGGTGGAGACGCAGGTGCTCGGGATGCTGCGACAGCAGTTCCGCCCCGAGTTTCTCAATCGCATCGATGACGTTGTTGTATTCCGGCCGCTCGGCGAAACAGAAATCGCCGAGATCGTCGACCTGCAGCTGGCCAGGCTCGACACGATGCTCGGTGCGCGCAAGCTCAGCATCACGCTCACACCGGAAGCGAAGAAGTTGCTCGTTGGTGAGGGGTATGAT
>JANMWU010000463.1:0-1800 GCA_031380785.1 Gemmatimonadaceae bacterium | reverse complement strand
CGTGAACCGCGCGAGCCGCGTGTACTCGGCGACGTCGTCTCGACCGCCGTTGCCGCCAGCGAGCCCGCTTCGACCGACGCGGCGGAAGCGGTTGTCGCTCACGCGCCGGTGGTCGATACGCCGCGTGCCGAGCGTGCGCCGCGACCGGAGCGTGCACCGCGCGGTGAGCGGCATCCGGTTGCTGCGCCCGAATCGATCGCTGCGACACACGCCGACGTGCCGCGCAGCGAAACTCCGCGTGCCGCGCAGGGTCGCGATTCGATCGGACTCGGTGGCGAGCGTCTCACGCGCAATGAAGCGTTCGACCTGGTGCGGAAGGCGGTTGCCGCAACTGTGAGGAACGATCTGCCGGCCGCGATGCTCGCCGTGCGCGAAAGCGCCGCCGCGCTGCTTGGTCGCGACAGCGAAAGCCTGAACGAACGCAACTTCACGCGCATTCTGCAGGACGCGCACGACGCTGATGTGATCGACCTCCGCAAGCGCGGCGATTCGTGGGAAGTCGCACCTGTTCAGCAGGTGGAAGGGGTGTCGGAGCAGCTGGCCAAGCATGATGCGGCTCACGCTCCGAAAGCGCCGGCGGGTCCGCCGGCGCCACGCGGCATGGGTTCGCGCGGTGGATCGCGCGGTGGACGTCTTTCGGCGCCACCACCGGATCTGCTGATGGTTGGCGTGGTGGATGAGCATCCGCCGGCGACGCCGATCGCCAAGGCAGCGCCGATCGTTGCGGCGCCAGTCGCAGCGGAACCGGCAGTCGCCACACCTGTCGCACGCAGCAACGGTGGTCGTCCGGCAGCGAAGAAGTCAGCGCCGACCGCGAAGGTCGCCAAGTCGGCACCGGTGGCCAAGGTTGCGCCGCCGGCTGCGAAGAAATCCGCACCGGCGAAGAAGTCGGCCGCGAAAACTCCTGCCGCCAAGACAGCGGCAAAGAAAGTCGCCAAGCGGTAGTCGTCGTTGTGACCGCAGATCGCCCGCGTCATCGAGTCCGGTGGCGCGGGCGATTTGCGTCGGACCGTTCATCTTTCGCGAATGTCTGCTGCACTTCCACGCGCGTTCTACGATCGCGACCCAGCCCGCGTCGCCCGCGAGCTGCTTGGCATGCAGCTGGCGGTTCACTCGACGTCGGGTGTGATGATGGCGCGAATCGTCGAGACCGAGGCCTACCTTGGCCCGCACGATCCGGCCTGCCATGCGGTGGTTGGACGCACAAAGCGTACGTGGCATCTGCACGGACCACCAGGCACTGCGTATGTGTATCGCATCTACGGAATGCACTGGTGTCTGAATGCCGTCACGCTCCCCGAGGGCATCGGCTCGGCGGTTCTGCTGCGGGCGGTGGAGCCGATTGGCGACCTGCGCGCATTGCAGCGACGCCGACCCGCCGCGCGTCGCGATCGCGATCTCACCAATGGGCCCGGAAAGCTCTGTGCGGCTTACGCCATTACCGATGTGCACGACGGCACATCGCTGCAACGCGGTGCGGTGCGGATCGTCCGTGGATCTGACGTGCCGGATGCTGCGGTAGCCGTGAGTCCACGCATTGGCATCACTCGTGCAGCGGAGTGGCCGCTGCGTTTCTTTGTACGAGGCAATCCGTTCGTTTCCGCCACTCCGTCGCGATTCGTCGTCACCCCGTATTCGCCATGACTTTCACGCACGCCCTGCGCGCCAGCGCCGCGATATTTCTGAGCGTCACCACGCTCCACGCGCAGCAGCGCCGTCCGTCACCGACATCGCGGCCTGTGGCCGATCAGCTCGACTCGCTCAGCGACGTGAGTCCGCATGCCATGCGCGTGTATCGCG
>JANMWU010000462.1:0-11344 GCA_031380785.1 Gemmatimonadaceae bacterium | reverse complement strand
ATGAGCGACGACAAGAAACTCCCCACACGCGCCGAAGACTTCAGCGCGTGGTACAACGAACTGGTACTGAAGGCCGAGCTGGCGGACTATTCGCCGGTGCGCGGCTGTATGGTGATCCGCCCCGACGGCTACGGTATCTGGGAGCGCATGCAGCTGGCGCTCGACCAGATGTTCAAGGCGACGGGTCATCGTAACGCGTACTTTCCGCTGTTCATTCCGGAGAGCTTCCTGAAAAAGGAAGCGAGCCACGTGGAAGGCTTCGCGCCTGAGCTCGCGGTCGTCACCCATGGCGGCGGCTCGAAGCTTGAGGAGCCGCTGGTCGTGCGTCCGACATCGGAAACAATCATCTACCACATGTTCGCCAAGTGGCTGCAGAGCTACCGCGATCTGCCGTTTCTTTACAATCAGTGGGCGAATGTCGTGCGCTGGGAGATGCGCACGCGCCTCTTCCTGCGCACCACGGAGTTTTTGTGGCAGGAAGGGCATACCGCGCACGCGACACACGACGAGGCGGAGATCGAGACGCGCCAGATGCTCGGCGTGTACCGCACGTTCATGGAAGGGTACATGGCAATGCCCGTCATCACCGGTCAGAAAACTGATAGCGAGCGCTTCGCCGGTGCGCTGCGCACCTTTTCGTGCGAAGCGATGATGCAGGACAATCGCGCGCTGCAGGCCGGCACCTCGCACAACCTCGGCCAGAACTTCTCGAAGGTGTTCGATCTCACGTTCCAGACCGAAGATGGTGGCATCGCCCACGCCTGGAACACCAGCTGGGGCGTGAGTACGCGCATGATCGGTGGCCTCGTCATGACCCATGGCGATGACAACGGTCTGCAGCTTCCGCCGAAGCTGGCGTCGTTCGAAGTGGTGATCGTCCCGATCTGGAAGACCGATGACGAGCGCGCGAGCGTGTTCGAGCTCGCACACAAGGTGAAGGCGGAGATCAGCGGACGCGAACGTGGCCTCGTCGGTCGCGTGTCGGCGCACGTCGATGACCGCATCGGCATCAAGCCGGGAGCCAAGTACTATCACTGGGAACTGCGCGGCGTGCCGATTCGAATGGAAATCGGCCCGCGCGACGTCGCTGCCAACCAGTGCGTTCTCGTGCGGCGCGATGTGAAAGGGAAGACACCGGTGTCACTCGATGGTGTGCTGACGACGATACACGCCATGCTCGACACTATGCAGTCGGCCATGTTTGCCGCCGCGCTGGCACGTCGCGAAGCGAACAGTTATCGCGAACCGATGTCATATGATCGCTTCAAGGAAATCATGGACGGTCCGGGTGGCTTTGTGTACGCCGGCTGGAACGGCGATCCGGCGATCGAAGCCAAGGTGAAGGAGGAGACGAAAGCGACAATCCGTTGCATTCCCGATCCGGAATTCCGTTCGCCCGTGGCGCCTGCCAACTGCATGGTGACCGGCCAGCCGGCGAAGCATGAGGTGATATGGGCGAAGGCGTACTGACGACCGGATTCCGTCGTCGCGAAGGTGAACTGGTGTGCGAAGATGTATCGCTCACCAGCATCGCCGCCGCCATGGGAACGCCGACCTACGTGTATTCAGCCGGAGCGGTCCGTGCGGCGTATGCACGATTGGCGCAGGCGCTGATCGGTTTGCCGGTGCACATCCACTATGCGATGAAGGCCAACTCCAACCTCGCGCTGCTCACCATTCTGCGCGAGTGTGGCGCCGGTGTTGATGTCGTCTCCGCGGGAGAGTTGTTCCGGGCCAGGACTGCGGGTTTCGCTGGGCGCGACATCGTGTTCGCCGGCGTGGGGAAGACCCGCTCTGATTTCGAACGTGCATTCGATGTCGGTGTGCAGAGCGTGAACGTGGAGAGCGAGGAAGAGCTCGAAGTGCTGTCGCTCGTTGCCACGTCGCGCGGCGAGGTGGCGCCGGTGTCGCTGCGCATTAACCCGGGCGTTGTGAATGTCACCGCCGGGCACGCGTACATCGCGACCGGTGAGGAAGGCACAAAGTTCGGCATTCCGATCTCGCGTGGACTCGCTGCAGCGCAGAGGGCGGCCGAGTTGCCGGGTATCGAGCTGATTGGTTTAGACATGCACATCGGGTCGCAGATTGCGGAGGTTGCGGCGTTCGCCGATGCGCAGCGGCGCTTGCGCGGCCTGCTCGATGATGTGCGAGCGGCTGGGATCGCGTCCATCCGCACTATAGACGTCGGCGGCGGTTTTCCAGTCGCCTACAATGACAGCGAGCCGACGTCGGACCTGGACGGCTTTGCGCGTGTGCTGCGTGAGACCTTTGGCGACGCTGGCGTTGACCTGATCGTCGAGCCGGGGCGCTTTCTGGTCGCCGAAGCGGGCGTGCTGCTCACTGAAGTGTTGTACCGCAAGGAAAGCGGAACGAAGCATTTCATGATCGTCGATGCCGGCATGAACGATCTGCTGCGACCGTCACATTACGAGGCGCATCACGAAATCGAGACCGTGCTGCCGTCGACCGCGCCGTTGTGCACCGTTGATGTGGTGGGACCGGTTTGCGAAAGCGGCGACTTTCTGGCCCGGGATCGGCAGGTTCCGGACGTTGGCGCGGGCGTGCTGATGGCCGTGCGCCATGCAGGAGCGTACGGTTTCGTGATGAGCTCCAACTACAACTCCCGCGTGCGCCCTGCCGAGGTGCTCGTTGACGGCGAACAGTGGGGCGTTGTGTCGGCGCGTGAGACAATGGATGACCTGGTGCGGCGCGAACGCATCGTTCCCGACTGGAGGGATACCTGATGCGTATCGGTCTGCTGGCCGACAGCCACGACCGCGTTGATGCCGTGGCTGAACTGGCGAAGCGCATGGCAGCCGGCGGTGTGGGCTATGTAATTCACGCGGGCGACTATTGTGCGCCATTCAGTCTCAAGCCAATTCAGGATGTGCATCTGGCGCTGAGCGGTGTCTTCGGCCGCAATGACGGCGATCATGAAGCGCTGCGCGCAATGGCGATGACCGGCCTCGGATCGGAGCTGTTCGAGTCACCACACAGCTTTGAGCTGCTGGGCAAGCGCATCCTGGTGGTTCACGATCTGAACGAGGCCGTGCCGAGATCGATCGAGGCGCATGACATCGTGGTGCACGGCTTCACGCATCGCGAAGAGATGAAGACGCGCGGGAAGACGCTGATCGTGAATCCGGGCGAAGCGTGCGGGTGGCTGCATGGCTCGCCAACGGCTGCCATCCTCGATCTCGATACGCGTCAGGTCGAAATCATCAAGCTGACGGACGCCAATTGGAGCGTCCGGTGAGCAGTCGCATTCTGATCCTCGATTGCGGATCGCAGTTCACGCAGCTGATCGCACGTCGCGTTCGCGAAGCCCGCGTTTTTTCCGAAATCCATCCGGCGAGCAAGTCACTCGAGTGGATCCGGAACTGGAATCCGACTGGCATCATACTCAGCGGCGGACCAAGCTCTGTCACTGACGATGGCGCACCGACAATCGATCCGGAGTTGCTGGATGTCGCGCCGGTACTCGGTGTGTGTTACGGCATGCAATTGATCGCGCACCTGCAGGGTGGGAGCGTAATTGGAGGCGGCCGGCGCGAATACGGCCGCGCTGATGTGGAAGTGATGGAGCCGGCGGGAATGTTTGCCGGGTTTGAGGCTGGCGATCGTTCGCAGGTCTGGATGAGCCACGGCGATCACGTTGACGTTGTGCCGCCCGGATATGTGCAGACGGCGCGCAGCGGTACGACTGTGGCCGGATTCCGTCACGAATCGAAACCGATCCACGCGGTTCAGTTCCACGCCGAAGTGATGCACAGCGTGCGCGGAGCGGAGATGCTGCAGAACTTTTTGTTCGGGATCTGCCGCTGCACGCCGGACTGGACTCCCGGCCACTTCATCGATCAACAAGTCGCTGGCATCCGCGCGCGCGTTGGCGACGCGCAAGTGATTTGCGGTCTGTCGGGTGGCGTCGACAGCGCGGTGGCGGCGGCTCTCGTGCACAAGGCGATCGGCGATCAGCTCACCTGCATCTTCGTCGACACCGGCCTGCTGCGTCTTCACGAACGCGAGCAGGTCGAGCGAACGTTTTCGTCGAACCTCGGGATCCGCCTGATCACGGTTCGCGCCGAAAAGCAATTTCTCGATGCGCTGGCCGGTCAGGTCGAGCCGGAAGTGAAGCGCAAGCAGATCGGTGAGACATTTATTCGCGTTTTTGAACAGGCGAGCACTGATGCCGGCAAGGATGCGAAGTTCCTCGTGCAGGGCACCTTGTATCCCGACGTGATTGAATCGGTCAGCGCGACTGGCGGTCCGTCAGCGACGATCAAGACCCATCATAACGTTGGCGGCTTGCCGGCGGACATGAAGTTCCAGCTCATCGAGCCGCTGCGCGAGTTGTTCAAGGATGAAGTTCGCAACGTCGGACGCGAGCTTGGACTGCCGGAGGAGATGGTTGGTCGGCATCCATTCCCGGGACCAGGACTTGCGATCCGCATCCTTGGCGAAGTCACCGAGCATGCGCTCGACGTTCTGCGCAAGTCTGATGCGATCTATCTCGAAGAGATCCGGGCGGCGGGACTGTATCCGGACATCTGGCAGGCGTTCGCAGTATTTCTTCCAGTGCGCTCGGTTGGCGTGATGGGCGACTATCGCACCTACGAGCACGTCATCGCGCTGCGAGCGGTCACGAGCACCGACGGCATGACGGCGGACTGGTTTCCGTTTCCGTACGACGTGCTTGGGCGCATATCGAATCGCATCATCAATGAAGTGTCCGGTGTGAATCGCGTTGTGTACGATGTCAGTTCGAAGCCACCAGCCACCATTGAGTGGGAGTAGATCCATGATCCGGTTTGCGAACAGGATCGGCGTGCTTGCGACAGGCATCTTCACTGCAGCAAGTGCGCCCCTCTGCGGTGCACAGCCACGCGCGACGAGTGTGCCAGCGAGTGGTGCGGTGCGCATCGTGAAGGCGCGGATTGATGCAGCCCTCGCTGCGATGGTCTCGAGCGGTCGCGCGGTCGGAGTTTCTGCACTGGTGTGGCAAGGTGGATCGGAGCGGTACTTCGGAACTGCGGGGTTCGCCGATCGCGAAGCGAAACGGGCGATGGCCCGCAGCGACATGGTGCAGATCTACTCGATGACGAAGCCAGTTACCGGCGTGGCGCTAATGCAGCTTTGGGAAGCAGGGAAGTTCGGTCTCGACGATCCGTTGTCACGCTACCTGCCGGAGTTTGCTGATGTGCGCGTTGTCGCGGGTCGTGATGCGTCAGGAAAACCGACAACGCGACCGCCAACGCGCGCGATCACAATTCGCGACATCATGCGCCACACGGCTGGCTTTTCGTATGGGATGCGCGAGACCGCAGCGGATACTCAGTTCCATGCGATCGATCCCCTGAATCTGAGCATCGATCTCTCCGAGATGGGACGACGCATTGCCAGTGTTCCGCTGCTGTTTGATCCGGGCGCAGAGTGGAACTACAGCGTGGCGGTCGATGTGCAGGCGCTGCTGGTCGAGAAGCTCGCAGGAGTTCCATTCGAATCGTACGTGCGCGCACACATTCTCGATCCACTCGGCATGACAGAAACCGGCTGGACGCAGCCAAACGCTCGCGCACCACGGTTTGCGGCCATGTATCGGCGTGACGCGAGCGGCAAATTGGTTCACGTGCCGGATTCGGCGGCGCGCACGCTCAATTTCGGCCCGCGTCGATTGACGATGGGTGGCGCCGGATTAGCCGCGCCGATCGACGACTATATGCGTTTTGCGCGCATGCTGCTGGGCGGCGGCGCACTTGGCGACGTGCGAATTCTGAAGGCGACGACAGTCGCGCTGATGGCGACCGACCAGCTCGATCCGCGCATTACTGAGCGATTCTTCCTGCCGGGCAAAGGCTCGGTCGGATTCGGTTTCGACTTTGCAGTGCGCATCAATCCGCCGAAGGATGCTGCCGAGAATCGTGGAACAGTCGGTGAGTTCTTCTGGGACGGCGCCGCTTCGACTCTCTTCTGGATCGATCCCGCGAACGATCTGGCGGCCGTATTCTTTGCACAGGTGATGCCGTTCGACGGCACGCTGCATCACGATATCCGGCAAGCCGTGTATGGTGCCGACTATTCGGGGGCAGTGGCCGGCGTGCGCCGACACTGAGACTATTTCGACGCGACCCTTGAATCCGGTTCCCGTGGACCGATGAACGACACGAGTTGCGCCGCGACGAGACGACTGCCGAGTATCGAGAGATGGTTGCCGTCCTGATACAGCAGGCGCTGCCCGCGCTCCGCGTGACAGAGCGCGCCGTCGCAAAACAATGGCTGCGCGTCAAAGACTTCGAGTTGCGGTATACGCGCGGCGAGCGCACCGACCAGTCGACGGTAGCGCCGGTTGCGATGGTCCACCGCGGCGCGCGTTACCGCGCAGGGCGAACGGATTTCGCGCAGTCCGAACGGACGTCCGATCAGGCACTCTTCCGGCATGAAGCCAATCTCGGGCACGCCAACTAGCAGGATCACGCGCTTGCCCGCGTCGATGAAGGAACGAATCGAGCGCTCCAGTCCCGCGTCAAACGCGCGTTCAAGGGCCAGGGAATCACTGCGCACGGCACGTAGTGCCACCGGCACGACGGGCCGCTGCGTGTCAACGCCGAAGCCTGCGCCAGCGAGATAGGCTGGGCCGCGTGAGACCAGCAGGACGGTGCCGATTGATGTATCGCTGAGGATCGTCGCGTGCGCAAGCAACGCCGACCTGCGACAGATCTCTGCCAGGCGATCGGCAATAGGCTCAGGCTGAACGATCGGTGCGCAGCCTTTGCGTCCTGTCAGAAACAGCGGACGCGATGCGTCGCGTTCGGCGAGGCCGGCGAAGATCACCTCGGCGTGGCTGTCGCCAAAGACAGCGATGCCCTTGCCGATCCCGGTAATCCGCCAGCACCACGTCGCATGGCCCTTGTCCGCCAGTCTGCAGCGTGTCGCGCGCTTTTCGTAGGTGGTGATGGAGTCGGGCGATGCGGCATTGAGTGTCGCAAGGGCGTCTGCGCCGACACTTCCGTATCGCGTTGGCAGTCCGTGCGAGCGCATCACTTCATTTGCCGCGATGGCGACCACCGCGATTGCAACACCGAATGGCAGCAGATGTCGCGTCAGAATGCGTGAGCGCCGCTCGACACGTGTCGCGAGCACGCGAACAGGAAGCTCGACGCAATGCAATGTCGCATGTGCGAGCGCGAGCGCCGGCAGCATCAGCAGCACAGCGACCCACTGCACCGTTTCGGAAGAGACATTCCGCTCCTGCGCCAGAATGTGCAGGAACGCGAGCGGTGGCCAATGCCAGAGATAGAAGGCGTAGCTGCGCTGACCGAGCCACTGTGACGCGCGCATCGAGAGCGGTCCGCGATTCAGGATAGCGGTCGGGCCGGCGACGATGACGAGCGCGGTGCCCACAACCGGAACGAGTGCGCTGATGCCCGGCCAGCTGGTCGTGCTGTCGAACAGCAGCGCCGAGTAAAGGATCAGCATGATACCAGAAACCGAAGCGGTCGACCGGAGTGCGTTTACAACGGTGTCGCTCACAGGCAGCGACGTCGGCCAGAGCGGAATCGCCAGCGCGATGAGACCACCGACTCCCAGCTCCCATGCGCGCGAATGCAGCATGTAGAAGCCTTGTGCCGGGTCGCTCCAGGCGAGATTCTCGCTGAGCATCAGCGACAGTGCGACCAGCGCAGCGACGCCGAGCAAACGCGTGCGCGGACGCAACGGAAGTAGCGCGAGGAACAGCGGCCACACCAGATAAAACTGCTCTTCGATGCCGAGCGACCAGAGGTGGAGCAGAGGTTTGATCGTTGCGGCCGTGTCGAAGTATCCGACTTCACTCCAGAGCAGCAGATTCGACGCCGACAGGCTCCCGAACGCGACGTGTTTCGCGAGACTGACAAGTTCGGGGCCCGTCAGCACGCAGATGCCGGCGAGCAGGGTCGCCACCAGCACGACCAGCAGTGCCGGCAGAATTCTTCGGCAGCGCTTCCACAGGAACTCGACGTACGTGAACCGACCCGCTTGCTGAGCGGTGTCGATCAGTCGCGTGATCAGGAAGCCCGAGATGACGTAGAAGACGTCGACACCAACGAAGCCGCCCGGCAGAGTGGACGGGGCAACGTGGTGCGCGACGACGAGCAGGACAGCGAGAGCACGGAGGCCATCGATGTCGTGCCGAAAGGTCGAGTCCGGTGAGTGCATTCGGACAATGACGGCGTCGGGCGCTCAGGCGTCACTACAGGCGTTTCCGGATCAAGAGCTCGATCAAGATCTCTGACCCCTTGAAACGAAGCGTTTCTCCGCAATTCACGAGCTTGAACCCCTGAACCGGCGCGTTTGCGCGCGCCTCAAGGGTCTGGATGTCGTTTCAAGATCTCTGTCCCCTTGATCGGATCACGAGCTCTGACCCCTTGATCGGGACGTCAGAGTTCTTTTTCCGCGAGCAGCTTCATGAAGTCTGCCGGCGACGTCAGCGCCGTCAGTCGCTCGGTCACGTCGGCCTCCTTCCCGAACTGCGCAATCTTGCCCAGCACCGGCAGATACTGATTCGAGACCTCGAGCGGCGGGGCGACGATCAGGAACAGGAAATGAACAGGCTTGTCGTCCATCGCCTTGAAATCGACGCCGCCCATTTTCCGGCCGAACGCCACCCGCAGCTTGTTGACGACCAGGGAGCGGCAGTGCGGGATCGCGATACCGCGGCCGATTCCGGTCGACCCGAGATTTTCCCGTCGCTTCAGCATCTTGAAAAGCATGGCGTCTGACTTTTCGTCGAGCTGAAGGAGCCCGATCAGCTCCTTGAGAATCTCGTCCTTCGAACTGCCTTTGAGGTCCAGTTCGACGGCGTCCAGTGAAAAAAACTCGCGCAGTTCCATCGGGTTCCTTGCTTCGGCAGACGCCGCCGAGCCGGTGCGATCAGGTGGCGGCGCGGGGTGGTTATGGCTGCCCCGGGGAGCAGGCGAAGGTACGTGCGCGCGGATGGGGTGTCAAACGAATGCGCCGCAGCGAGTTGCCGCACACCACGATTCCGATCAAGGGGTCAGAGCACTTGATCGGATCAAGTGCTCTGACCCCTTGATCGGGCTCCTTTATCGACCGCCTGATCGGTACCGTCGTCTCGCAACGCGAAAGGAGTCGTTGGTTCGGGCGTTCACCATCGCGTTCCCTTCGCGGGTATCTTCACGACATGGAATTCCCCTATCCGGTCGGGCACGCCGTGCCCCTGATTCTGGCGCCGATGGCCGGCGTGTCGGAGTCACCGTTCCGTCGGCTGTGCCGCACGCATGGTGCTGACGTTGTGGTGACCGAATTCCTGTCGGCAGAGGGGATCCGTCGCGAGAACGAATCCACCATCGCCAAGCTCCGATTTCTGCCCGAGGAGCACACGATCGGGGTTCAGATCTTCGGTGCTGACCCGGCGGCGATGGGGGAGGCCGCAGCGCTGGTCACGGACGTGTTCCACCCCGATTTCGTCGACATCAACTTCGGCTGTCCGGTCAAGAAGGTAGTGAAGCGGAACGGCGGCTCGGGATGCCTGCGGGATCTCGACCTCGTCCAGACGGTGATCCGGGCAGTCTCCCGATCAACCCACCTGCCGGTGACGGTGAAGATTCGCAGCGGCTGGAATGAAGAGATGCGCGATCCGGTGGCCATCGCGCTCCGCTGTCAGGACGCCGGCGCCCGGGCTCTGGCCATCCATCCGCGCACCCGGACGCAGATGTATACGGGCCACGCGCATTGGGACGAAATCGCGGCCGTCAAGGCGGCGCTCTCGATTCCGGTGATCGGCAATGGTGATATCAAGACGGCCGAAGATGCGTTCCGGATGCGTGTCGAAACGGGATGCGATGCGGTGATGATCGCACGTGGGTCATTTGGCCAGCCGTGGATCTTCGACCAGGCCCGTGCCCTGCTCGAAGGTCGGACGCCGCCGCCCGCCCCATCAGTGGAAACCCGCTTTGCGATCGCGATCGAGCACGCGCGGATGGCCGACGCGTATGAGGTGGATCGGCGCGGTGCGGCGATCGAGTTCCGGAAGCACCTCGGCTGGTACTGCAAGGGGCTGCCAGGGTCGGCCAAATTGCGCGCGCGCCTGCATCAGGTCGATTCGCTGAGTCAGGTGGAAGACATCTTCGCCGACTATCTGCAGAACCGGCATCAGTACCTCGATGCCCATTCGCCGGACGATTCCACCGAGCCAGAGCTGCTCGAGACTCAGCCATAAGCAGCTGATCGCGCGGGCGATGTTCGGGCGCTGCCCGTGCCGTCGCGGTGTGTCGCTCGTCCAAGGAATGATCCGGCGTTACTGCTGGGTCAGGCAGAATTGTGCCCGGTCCGGTCACGTGGCCGTGCTCTGCTGCCGACCTTTCCATCGTCATCCACATCGCCGTCGATGCCACCGCGCATCGGCCACGATTCAACGCACCATTGTGACGAAACATCTACCCGCGCGACTCAGGCTGTCATTCGCTCTTCTCGCCATGCCGTGGGTGGTCGCGGCGGCGGTCGCGGTGCGGGCGATTGCTGCGCCTGCGCTGCACGTCGACCGCGAGCTCATGTCGGTGCTGGTGGCGGTCATCGCGGTACTGATTGCCGGCGGCGCGTCGCTGCTCATGATGCCGTCGACGACCGAGTCGCGCCGCCGCGGGATCGGGTATGCATCAGGTATGCTTGCGCCGTTCTCAGCGCTTATTGCGGTGCTGACTGACGGACCTTTCTCAGTCGCCTTCGTGGCAGCCTGCGTCTGCGCACTTGGTGCGACGGTGGCCACTGGTTGGCGCGGTGTTTTCATCGGCGCGCTCGGTGCCATGGTTGTCACCTTCGTCGCGCCAGCGGTCGCCGGTGCGGCCATGTCGCCGTCGCAGGTTGCTTTCGGATTGGCGGTCATCGCAACCGTGACCGTGTTGCCCGTTGCGTACATCGTACGATCGCTCCAGCGCGGCACGCTGCGCACGCTTGCGGAGCTGCCGGCGTTTGCGGCAGGGCCGTCGGAGGTCGCACTCGAATTTCCCAATTCGCTGCTCGACGCGCGCACGGTGATGGAGTCGGAAGCAGTTGAGAGCCAGACTCGCATCGAAGCGCTCGCGCGGTATCTGCGACAGGTTCGCGATACACTTGGCGTGACGGATGCGGTGTACTGGCGAAACACCCGCACCGGAGGTGCGCTGACGCCGATAGCCTGGGCGAGCGATGCCCACGACAAATGGCAGTCCAGCCATCACGCGCTCGGGAACGAGCTGGTTGCGGTGCAGAGCGCCATACGGGTTGCGCTCTTCGATCGTCCCGGCGAAGGACTGATGGCGGCCGTGGCTGTACCGGGCCCGCCGAACGCGACTGGTGTGTTGTCACTGCATGC
>JANMWU010000440.1:0-2849 GCA_031380785.1 Gemmatimonadaceae bacterium | reverse complement strand
ACTGGAATTACACTCGCTTCGTGCAGTACTCAGCCGTCTGGCTGTCCGTCAGGGTACCACGCTGACCGGGCCGGCGAGTCGCTGCACCAGCTGTTCCCACGCGGCAACGGCCCGGTGATAACTCTCGACGCCAACCCGTTCGTCGCGTCCATGCGCGCGTGACGGGTCGGTTTGCTCGCCCGACAGCGCGAAGACACCGTACGTGGCAATGCCGGCGTTGCGCGTGAACAGTCCATCCGTGGCACCGGTCGACATCTCAGGGACGACCGGTGCTCCATCGAAAAAAGTCTTCGACAGTGCAGTCATCGCGCCAACCACGTCGGGGCGCAGCGGCGATGCGGGACTGGGCACGACTTCGCGCGTCCGGCTCACTTTCACTTTTGCACCTACGACGCGCTGCAGCACCGCCATCACCGAATCAACCGGATCGTCCGGCAGCATGCGACAATTCACCAGCGCCGTGGCGCGCTGCGGCAACGCGTTGTCGGCATGACCGCCGGCGAGCCGCGTGGCCACACACGTCGTTCGCAGCACGGAGTTGAAATAGGGGTTGACTGCGCTCAGCGCCGCGACGACGCCTGAATCCGCCTGACCGGAAGCGACTGCGCGCATCGCCGTCGCGACTTCCGGCGCCTGCGACGATGCCGATTCACGGAAGAATGCAGTGGACACTTCGTTCAGGCGCACCGGGAATCTGAACGCCGCAAGCTTCGACAGCCCTGCGGCCAGTTCGTAGATGGCGTTGTCCGCGCGCGGAACGGAGCTGTGACCGCCAGGATTCAGCGACTCGAGGTTGAAATCCGCGTAGACCTTCTCGCTCGCCTGCAGCGCTACGCCGACGGCCTTGCCTTTCTCCATCGCCACTTCACCAGCATCGGTATTGAGCGCGTACTCGGCGTCGAACAGCTCGTGATGATTTTTCAGCAACCATCGGATCGAGTTACCATCCGTCTCCTCGTCCGCGGTAAGAACCGCGACCAGGTCGCGATCAGGGACCCAGTTCGCACGCTTCCAGCGCACGAATGTCGACACGATCGCGGCCAATCCCGCCTTGTTGTCCTCGACGCCGCGACCGTAGTAAAAGCCGTCGGTCTCACCAAACGTGAATGGTGGCCGCGTCCAGTCGCTTGCCAGCGCGGTGACGACATCCATGTGGGCCATCAGCAGAATCGGCTTCCGGCTCGACGACCGGCCATGATACCGCACCACCAGCGCCGTCAGCGTCGGCGTGGGCCCAAGCTGCAGCACATCCGATGCGGCAAATCCGGCCGCGCGCATGCGTGCCGCGATCGCAAGTCGGACGCGCTGCACGCCTGGCGTTCCGGACGACGAGTTGATGTTCACCAGCTCGGACAGAATCGCGCGCTCCTCAGTGCGATTGGCAGCCGCGGGAGACTGCGCCGCGAGCGTCGCGCTGACGCAGGCGAGAAGAGTCAGCGTGCGTAGCGCATGCATCATGATGGGCGTTTTGTGGCTGGGCGTTTGGTCGTCGCTGACTTCGCCTTCCGCGTCGCGTGCGTCGCGGTCTCATTCGTCGACCGCCCCGACGCTGTCTTCGCTGCTGCCTTCGCAGCGGGCTTGGCTTCGCTTGTGTCAGCACCCTTCGGCGTTGCCACGGCAATTGCGGCACGGTCCGATGTGCGGCGTGGCCCGATGCGTCGCTCGCCCTCAGCCACGATTGTCTCCGCCGCCGTTTTCGCATCGACGAACTCGGGCGGCGTTGATTCTGCGACGCGTTCCCAAAGCCGCACGCCGCCCTGAATTGCATTCTCGTTCGCGCCACGCGTCGCCGCATCAGGCAGCGTCACGAGCTTGCGCGCATTGCCACCGCCGAGCACGATGCCGTCGCACAGCAACGCGGCGCGGAGCAGGTCGCAGACCTTGTGCACGTGACGCTCCCAGCGCTCATCTCCGAGCTTTAATAGTCCATCTTCCCCGAGATAGTCCTCGTAACTCTTGCCTTTGCGATACGGCAGATGCGCGACTTCCAGCGGCTCCACGCGCCAGTGATCGACGATCGCGGTGCCGAGCCCGGTCCCCAGTCCGAGGAACAGCATGCGACCGCCGGCGTAACTGCCAAGCGCCTGCATGGCGGCATCGTTGATGATTTTTACCGGCTTGCCGAACGCTTTCTGGAAATCGAACGTCGTCCAGCCGCCGGCGATGTTGATTGGCTCACGGAAGGGACGATTGTCCTTCACTGGTCCCGGGTAGCCGAGCGAGATCGCTTCGTAGTCCCAGCCTTTCGTGAGTTCAAGGACAGCGCGCGCCATCTCCGCGGCGGTCATGGTGGGCCCTGATGGAATGCGCTGAATGACGCGATCCCACGAACCTGCCACTTTGATATGGGTCCCGCCAACGTCGATAACCAGAACTCTCACGGCAGTGCTCTCCGGGCGACGGCAACGATGTCGTCGCGTGGCGGCAAGGCCGGCCTTCGTGCGGCGACTGGGTTGGTGGGATCCCCACCATGGTCGGCGGGAGTCTGGTGCCCGGAGCACGGCGCGTCAACTTTGAGGCCATATGCGAGTCCTGCTCCAGCGCGTCACCCGTGCCGAAGTCCGCGTCAATGGCCGAAGCATCGGGCGGATCGGACGCGGTTATTTGTTGCTCGTTGGCATCACGCATGACGACGACGAGGCCAGGTTGTCCTGGATGGCCGACAAGGTTGCTGGACTGCGTCTGTTCTCCGACGCCGATGACAAGATGAATCTCGCCCTCAGCGATGTTGGCGGCGCAGTGCTGGTTGTGAGCCAGTTCACGCTCTACGGTGATGCAAACAAGGGTCGGCGTCCGAGTTTCATCGATGCCGCACCACCGGAGATCGCGATTCCGTTGTACGATCGCTT